>DATNEC010000068.1:0-7131 GCA_035606815.1 Pirellulales bacterium | reverse complement strand
GTACGTTCCTCGCGGAAGTCCTGTTCGGAACAACGACTTAGTGTGCGCTAGCCCTGATGGGGAGGGCGGCACAAATCCCTGGAATCCGCAGCTATGGTATCCGGGAGGGGACAATTACCAGTATTTGAGAAGAGCTGTTCTGAACGAAGCCGATATTCCTTGATGACAGATAGTGTGACGAATTGCTGGCTCATTAAGCGAAGTCTCGCTCTTGGTTTTTAAGGCGAGCACCTGCGGAATGTAATACCGAGCTATAACCCAATTTTGAGCCTTTTTTGCCGCCGTCAACCTTCCGCGGCCACTGATTCGGGCATCTCCATCCGCTCGAAAACGAACTCGCCGTCGCGGAAGTCGATCCGCACGCCGGTCTCGGGCGTCAAATCGCCCTTCAGCAGTTCCGTGGCCAGCGGGTTTTGCATCTGCTGCTGGATTACGCGCTTCAGCGGCCGAGCGCCGTAGACCGGGTCGTAGCCGGCCTTTGCCACTTCGTCGATGGCGGCCGGCGTGACCTCCAAGTTCAAATTCTGCTGGGCGAGCTGCTTCCGCAACCGCTCGATTTGCAGCGAGGCGATCTGCCGCAAGTCTTTGGCGTCGAGCGGGTGGAAGACGATCGTCTCGTCGATGCGGTTGAGAAATTCGGGCAGGAAATGCGCCCGCAGCGACATTTCGACCGCCTCGCGAACGTCGCTCTCGCTCCCGCCTTCGCGCGTGATCTCCTGGATCGCCTGGCTGCCGATGTTCGAGGTCATCACGATGATCGTGTTCGTGAAATCGACCGTGTGCCCCTGGTTGTCGCTCAGCCGGCCGTCGTCGAGCACCTGCAACAAGATGTTGAACACGTCGCGGTGGGCTTTTTCGATTTCGTCGAGCAGCACGACCGAATACGGCCGGCGGCGCACGGCCTCGGTCAGCCGGCCCCCTTCCTCGTAGCCGACGTAGCCCGGCGGGGCGCCGATCAACCGGCTGACCGTGTGCCGCTCCATGAACTCGCTCATGTCGAGCCGGATCATGGCGTTTTCGTCGTCGAACATCACCTCGGCCAGGGCCTTGCACAGCTCGGTCTTGCCAACGCCGGTGGGGCCTAAAAAGATGAACGAGCCGATCGGCCGGTTCGGATCTTGCAGGCCCGAGCGACTGCGGCGGACTGCGTTCGAGACGGCCACGACCGCTTCGTCCTGGCCGATCACGCGCTGGTGGAGGCGCTCTTCCATTACCAACAGCTTGGCCCGTTCGGTTTCGATCATGCGGCTGACCGGAATGCCCGTCCAGACGCTGACGATCTCAGCGATTTCTTCCGGGCCGACCTCGCGGCGCAGCAGCCGCCGGCCGGAGGGGGGAGCGGCGGAACTTTCGACTGAGGGGCCGTCGCTGACGGCGCCGATCTCCTCGACCCGCTTGAGCAGCTTCTTGCGCTCGACGTCGAGCTGGTACAACTGCTGAAAGTCTTTCTCCTCGATCGCCATGCCGGCGGCCTGCTTTTCCTTGATCGCTGTCTGCAACTGCTGGAATTCGAGATCGACCTTGTCGAGTTGGGCGCGGGTTTGCTGCACGTCGCCGAGGCCGAGCTTTTCGCTCTCCCACTGCTCGCGCAGGCTGGCCAGCTTGCGGCGCAGCTCCTGCATTTCTTCTTCGATTTCGGCCTTCCGCTCCTGGGCGTGCTCTTCGGTCTCTTCGGCCAGTTGCCGCGCGGCCAGTTCCAGTTGAACCAATCGGCGCTGCACTTCGTCGATCTCGGTCGGCACGCTTTGCAGTTCCATCGCCAGCCGGCTGGCGGCCTCGTCGACCAGGTCGATCGCCTTGTCGGGCAGAAAGCGGTCGCTGATGTAGCGGTGCGAGAGGTTCGCGGCGGCGACGAGGGCCGAGTCCTTGATCTTCACGCCCTTGTGATGGGCTTCGTAACGGCCTTTCAGACCGCGCAGAATGGCAATCGTATCTTCGACGCTCGGTTCACCGACGAAGACCGGCTGAAAGCGGCGTTCGAGGGCGGCGTCTTTTTCGACGTACTTGCGATACTCGTCGAGCGTCGTGGCGCCGATGCAGCGCAGCTCGCCGCGGGCCAGGGCCGGCTTGAGCAAATTGGCGGCGTCGGCGGCGCCCTCGGCGGCGCCGGCGCCGACGACCGTGTGCAACTCGTCGATGAACAGAATCACGTTGCCGGCCGCCGATTGCACTTCTTTCAGCACGGCCTTCAGACGTTCCTCGAATTCGCCGCGAAACTTGGCGCCGGCGATCAAGGCGCCCATGTCGAGCGCCACCACGCGGCGGTTCTTCAGCGTCTCGGGTACGTCGCCCTGCACGATCCGCAGCGCCAGCCCTTCGGCGATGGCCGTCTTGCCGACGCCCGGCTCGCCGATCAGCACCGGGTTGTTCTTCGTCCGCCGCGACAAGACCTGCACCACGCGGCGGATTTCTTGGTCGCGGCCAATCACCGGATCGAGCTTGCCCTGGCGGGCCCGTTCGACCAGGTCGATGCCGTATTTCTCCAGGGCCTGAAACTTCGCCTCGGGATGCTGGTCTTCGACCCGCGCGCTGCCCCGCACGCTTTGCAGGGCTTTCATGATCTGCTGGTCGCTGATCGCGTTCAGCTTCAGCACTTGCTTGGCCTTCGATTCGACCTTGGTCAAGGCCAACAGCAAGTGCTCGACCGAGACGAAGTCGTCTTTCATCGCGTCGGCTTCGCGCTGGGCGGCCTCGAAGACCTGCATCAGGTTCGGCGCCGGCTGCGGCTGCGCTCCGCCGCTGGCGCGCGGCAAGTGGCCCAGTTCGGCGGCGACGATCTTTTCAAGCTGCGCGCGGTTGGCGCCCAGCTTGTCGATGATCGCGCCGAAGATCCCCTCGCTCTCGGCCAAGAGCGCCGCCAGAAGGTGCAGGGCCTCGATCTGCGGATTGCCGCGCTCCGCAGCCAGATCCTGCGCCTTCTGCACGGCCTCTTGGGCCTTGATCGTGAGTTTGTCGAAGCGAAAGGCCATGAATTACAAATTCTTTAGCCACGGATAAAACACAGATAAAACACGGATGAAATTCAGATCTGATCCGTGTTCAATCCGTGTTTCATCCGTGGCTTAGTTCTTCCGTTGCTTTCAGTTACTTCGTGTCCTTGACTTCGAACTCCGCATCGATGGCGTCGTCTTCCGACGAACCGCCGGCGGCTGGACCGTCGGCGCTGGCTGCTGGGCCCGCGCCCGGCTTGGCGCCGGCCTCGTACAGCGTTTTGCTGAAGGCGTGCGAGGCCTGCTCCAACTCGGACACGGCCGATTTGATCGCATTCACGTCCGTGCCTTGGGCCGTTTCGCGAGCCTTCTTGATCGCGGCCTCGAGCGGCGCCTTGTCGTTGTCGGACAACTTGTCGGCCTGCTCCTTCATCAGTTTTTCCAGTTGGAAGCACATCGACTCGGCGTTATTGCGCGACTCGGCCAACTCGCGTTTCTGCTTGTCCTCGGCCGCGTGCGACTCGGCGTCTTTTCGCATCCGCTCGATTTCCTGTTCGTTCAGGCCGCTCGATTGCTCGATCCGCACCGTCTGCTCCTTGCCGGTGCCCAAATCCTTGGCCGCGACGTTCAAGATGCCGTTGGCGTCGATATCGAACTTGACCTCGATCTGCGGCATGCCGCGCGGCGCCGGGGCAATGCCCTCCAGATTGAACTGGCCCAGCAGCCGGTTGTCGCCGGCCATCTCGCGCTCGCCCTGGAAGACGCGCACGGTGACGGCCGTTTGATTGTCGTCGGCCGTGCTGAAGGTGTTTTTCTTCTCAGTCGGTATCGTGGTGTTGCGCTCGATGAGCTTGGTCATGATGCCGCCCAGGGTCTCGATGCCCAGCGACAAGGGCGTCACGTCCAAGAGCAGCACGTCCTTGACTTCGCCGGCCAACACGCCGCCTTGGATCGCGGCGCCGACGGCCACGACTTCGTCGGGGTTGACGCCCTTGTGCGGCTCTTTGTCGAACAGCTTCTTGACCAACTCCTGCACCTTCGGCACGCGCGTCGAACCGCCGACGAGCACCACCTCGTCGATCTCCTTGGGCTGCAACTTGGCGTCTTTCAAGGCTTGCAGCACCGGCCCGCGGCAGCGCTCGATCAGGTGGTCTTCCAACTGCTCGAACTTGCTGCGGCTGATGTTCATCTGCAAATGCTTCGGGCCGCTGGCATCGGCCGTGATGAACGGCAGATTGATGTCGGTCGTGCTCTGCGAACTCAGTTCCTTCTTGGCCTTCTCGCAGGCTTCCTGCAGGCGTTGCAAGGCCATCGTGTCTTTGCGCAGATCGATGCCCTGCTCTTTTTTGAATTCGTCGGCCACGTGGTTGATGAGCACCTGGTCGAAATCGTCGCCGCCCAAGTGCGTATCGCCGTTGGTGCTGATGACGCGGAACAATCCGTCGTCGACTTGCAGCACCGAGACGTCGAACGTGCCGCCGCCCAAGTCGAAGACCACGATCTTTTCGGCCTTCTTCTTGTCGAGACCGTAGGCCATGGCGGCGGCGGTCGGCTCGTTGATGATGCGGGCGACTTCGAGGCCGGCGATTTGGCCGGCGTCTTTGGTGGCTTGACGCTGGGCGTCGTTGAAATAGGCCGGCACGGTGATCACGGCCTTGTTCACCTTGTGGCCGAGGTAGGCTTCGGCCGATTCCTTGAGCTTCCGCAAAATCTTGGCGGAGATCTCGGGCGGCGTGTATTCCTTGTCGCCGATTTTGACCTTCACGTAATCTTCAGGCCCGCCGACGACAGCGTAGGGCACGATCTTCTCTTCGCTGGCGACTTCGCTGTGCCGGCGGCCCATGAACCGCTTGATCGAGTAGACCGTGCGCGTGGGATTGGTGACGGCCTGGCGGCGCGCGGGTTCGCCCACCAGCACGTCGCCCTTGTCGGTAAAGGCCACGACGCTGGGCGTCAGGCGGTTGCCTTCTTGGTTGGGAATGACCTTGGGATCGCCCCCCTCCATGACCGCGACGACGGAGTTGGTGGTGCCTAAGTCGATGCCGATGATTCTTTCACCCTGTGCCATATCTGAAAAACTCCTGTTCGCTGGAACTCGCGGCGATGCTCGATGTGAATCTTAACAGACTCGAAATCGCGGCCGCGAATCTCCTTTGCCGTTAGGTGGTTTGCGTCAAGAAATGAAGGTTGTTCCATGCCCCTAGAGATAAGTTCCCAGCCACAGGAAAGCAAAGCCCATGCCGCGCCCCTCCCACGGATGCTTCTTGCCACAAGTCCCTGTGCGGCAAGTTATTGCAAATCGTGGGCCAGCGCCTTGCCGGCTCGCCTTTTAAGTCGAAGTTCGATAAGCTGCCATTTTAAGACATGGCGGGGGGGCGGGTTCTCCCCTGTCCTGCCAAAATGACAGCCTTCGCTTGACATGGGCTCATTTTCAGTGTTCAGTCTTCAATGTTCAACTGACCGGTCGTTCGCTGACCACTGAAAACTGAACGCTGAAAACGGAAATATGACCAAGGATTCCGCCCCGCGAGCCGCGAAAAAGACTTCTCCTCGAGGAGAAAACGAGGCCGCGACGAAAGCGCAAATTGACCGGCTGGATCGCGACTTGGTCAAGCTTATCAATCAACGCACGAAGCTGGCCTCGCTGCTCGGCAAGCAGAATCACTCGGTCGCGGCCCATCCGCCGGAACCCGAACCCGAGGCGATCGTCAAGGCCCTGGCCCAGAACAAAGGCCCTGTCTCGCAGGAATGTTTGCGAGCGATCTTTCGCGAGTTGATCGGCGGAGCGAAGGCCCTCCAGCACTCTTTGCGAGTGGCGGTGCTGGGCCCGGCCTATAGCTACAGCCATCTGGCCGCACTGGATCGTTTCGCCGGAGGGGTCGAATATTTGCCGGTCGGCAGCATTTCGGCCGTGTTCGAGGAGGTCAACCGCGGACACGCCACGTTCGGCGTGGTGCCGATCGAAAACTCCACCGATGGCCGGATCGCCGATACGCTCGACATGTTCACCCGTTTGCGGGTTCGCATTTGCGGGGAGGTGCAATTGCGCATCCAGCATTATCTGTTGGGTCGATGCCAGCGGGCGGACGTGACCGAAGTCTACAGCCGGCCCCAGGCATTGTCGCAGTGCCGCAATTGGCTGCTCAAACATTTGCCCGCGGCGCGGCCGATCGAAGTCACTAGCACCGCGACAGCCGCCCAACTCGCCCAAGACAAGCAGGGCGCGGCGGCCATTGCCAGCATGCAGGCCGGCATTCATTACGGGCTGGACGTGCTGGCGGAAAAGATCGAGGACAATCCCGCCAATATCACCCGCTTCGCGATCATCGGCGACGAGTCGGCGCCGCGCACCGGGCACGACAAGACGGCGCTGATGTTCGAAGTCGCCCATCGGCCCGGTTCGCTGGCCGATGCAATCGCGATTTTCAAGCGCTCGAAGCTGAATCTGACCTGGATCGAATCCTTTCCCATCCCGCAGACCGAAGGCCACTACCTGTTTTTCGTCGAACTCGACGGCCACGAGAGCGACGGCCGAGTGAAAAAAGCCTTGGCCGCGCTGGGGCGGAAGGCGCTGCGGCTTGAAGTGCTAGGCGCCTACCCTCGCGGCCCGAGCGCGTAAGCCGCTCAGTTCCCGCCTTGCCAATAGCTGAAGCCCGGCCGATCGAAGTGCGGGTACATCGAAAACCCGTACAGCCCGGGGTTGAAGCCGCCGTCCCAATAGCCGTAGTACATGTTGGTGGCTCTGCCGCGGTACTCATTGCCCTGGTAGGCGCTCATTCCATTGCCATTGCTGCTCAGGCCCCGGCCCATCAGGTAATTCGCGTAGTGCGGATCGCGCTCGGTCCCTTCGACGCGCGGCTGCAAGTTTTGTTGCAGTTGGTCGTAGGCGGCGCGCTTATGGTAGTGAGAATTGCTGGCATGGTAAGCGCCCCAGTAGCCGTTGCCCGGAAATTGGGCCGCCGCCGGGTTGGAACACGCCGCCCAGGCCGCTGCGGCCGCGATAATCAGTGTAAACCGGCCCATAAGCTTCGCCTTTCGCTAATCCGCCGTGCCTGTCCCTGTTGAAAGCTTAGGCCATTTTTGCGCTGACGACTGTCAAAACAGGGCGACTGCGTCCACTTTTCCGATTTTGCAAAATTTGACGAAAGTTCCGGTTAGCGGATTCCGATAGTTTCGCTGTCTGAAAGAAGGCGCGGCCGGT
>DATNEC010000064.1:0-2499 GCA_035606815.1 Pirellulales bacterium | reverse complement strand
CTCGGCTATCACTACGGCTATCTAGGGTTCCCGCGGGAAGCCGTGCGCGAGTTGGACAAAGCCATCAAGCTCAATCCGCAGGACCAACTGGCGGCAAAGCTCAAATCGATCATGGCGGCGAAGTTCGCGCCTGCCGCGGCGCCGGCCTTGCCGGCCCCCGCGAAACAGGACGCACTGCCGCCTCCGGCAACTACTTGAAATCGTATTCCGGGTTGTTGGGGTCGAAGTCTTTGTCGGTGAAGCCGTTGTTGAGCTTGAGATTGGTGTAGGTGTATTCCTCGGTCAACACCGGCGCTCCTCCGGCTTCTTGCGGCCATTCGTAGGCTTCGTATCGCGTCGGCAAGTTGTGTTCGGAGTCGACGTAGATCTTGGCCAGGTGGAACAGGAACTCGCGCCGCGGAAAGGGATGCACGACCTCGATGCAGGTGCAATCGCGCCGGTTGATCTTCGCCCCCGCGCGGACCTTGACGTCGCACTCGCCGAATTGAGAGTCGTGCTCGCCCACCTCGATCAGCCGCTCGGTCAAGCGTTTGAGGCCCAACTCGGTCATCGGATAGCGATTGCCCGACATCGCCAACATGCTGTCGGGCTTGAGCGAGACCGTGCCGACGAGCCGTTTCTTGAGACCCGCCGGGGGATGGGCCAGAATGTTTCCGTCGTTCTTTCCGCGGACGAAGATCGCCTCCTGCCCTTTCATCTTGGCGGGCGTCAGAAAGTAGACGTAAACGCTGAACGGCTCGTGCCGCACCTTGACGAACATGGCCTCTTGTTCCGTGAGCGAGCCGTTGATTCGTTCGCGCTTATGCAGCGTGCAGGAATAGTCTTGAATCGTTTCAAGCTTGGCCATGCCGGTCTTGGCCCAGCGCACGGCCGGAAGCAGCTTGTGTTCGCCCGGCGCCGCGATGAGCTGTGCGGGGATGGACGCCGCCGCCTCAATCGCTTTGGCGGCGTCTGCCGGCGGGTTGTTGATGGGCGCCGGATAGAAGGTCGGCCTGACATTGGGATCGCGGTACGGCTGCCGGCTCGGAGCTGCCGGATTGGCACGGCCCGGCGACGGCTGGCGAGCGAAGCCTTGGGGGCCGAAACCCTGGGACATCGAGGCTTGATCGCCGCCGCTGGGGCGCCGAGCGGGCGCCGGCAAGGGCCGCGCGGGTTGTTGCAAGACGGGTTGCAAAGTCCGGCCTGGCTGCGGATACATGGCCGGCTGCGGGCGAGCCTGGCCCGCCGCAGGATAGGGCTGCGGCGCCGATTGGGCGACGCTCTGCGGACGTCGAAGCGGGGCGTCTAAAGGCCGGCGGCGATCGTAGACCGAACTCGAATCGGCCGAAGATTGCGCCCAGGCCGACGTTGCCAACAAGAACCCCGTCACCAGGATCCCGGTCAGCAATGCCAAAGGAGCCGCGGGACGTGGAAGCGAGGTTCGCCAAGTCATCAATTCATCCTCCGTTATGAACGGCCCGCAACCGTGGGCCTGCTGTTCGATCTTCCATCCTGGAGATCGCTTCACTGCCGTCGCTTCCGATCCAAGGTCAGCAAAACTCCAAGCCGTGCGCTGCCGCAACTTGCGCGCCCTGGTCGATAAGAGGGCGGGCACGTGAGCGGCCGTGTCGGTCGCATCCACAACGCTCTTCAGACGTTAGGAAACGGTCGTTAACCTAAAATCGCGGCGCGGAAATGCGGCGATATTGGTATCTATCGCCACTCGCTCCACCGGAATTTACAATAGTCGCTTTCCACGTCAATTCGTCCTAAACTACCCAAATTCATCAGCGGCGCGGAGAGCAGTTTGTGGATTCCGACAAAATTCGAATCGCCACCGTCGTTTCCGCCCCCTTCGAGGAAAACAGCTATGTCATTCGCCGGCCAGACCGCAACGACTGCCTGGTGATCGATCCGGGGCTGGACCCAGGGCAAATCATCGATTCGATCGTCGAACGGCGGCTTCATCCCGCGGCGATCCTGCTCACGCATGGCCACGCCGACCACATTGCGGGCAATGCCGCCTTGAAACAGCGTTGGCCCGATTGCCCGATCGTCATCGGCCGCGGCGACGCGCCGAAATTGACCGACGCCCGGCTGAACTTGTCGGCCCAGTACGGGCTGCCATTGACAAGTCCCCCCGCCGACGTGCTGCTCGACGACGGAGGTCGTTACGACGCGGCAGGGTTCGACCTGGAAGCCTATGAGATTCCGGGCCATTCTTGCGGGCATCTGGTGTTCGTCTGGCGCGAGCATTCGCCCGTCTACGTCTTTGGCGGCGACGTGCTATTCGCTGGCAGCGTCGGCCGCACCGATTTTCCCGACGGCAGCTTCGAGCAGTTGGCCCAGGGCATCCATCAGAAGCTCTTCACGCTGCCCGACGACACGCTCGTGTTTTCCGGCCACGGGCCCGTCACCACGATCGGCGAGGAGAAGCGCTCGAACCCCTTCGTGGGCCGCCCGGCCGGCTGGAAGGGATGAGTAGGGCTTTTCGATGTGGTCCAGCCTCCCGCGGCCGGG
>DATNEC010000057.1:0-8054 GCA_035606815.1 Pirellulales bacterium | reverse complement strand
ATCTCCTCGGGCTTGTCGCGCAATGCTTCGGGCAAGCGCACCACGAGCGGAAAACGCAATTGGCCTTCGATCACCTCGCCCACCGACTTGCCGCCCACCGACTCGACCAGATTCAGCACCTCTTCGGCGGGCACGCCATAGCGGGCGATCTGGTCTTGCCGGATGCGGATTCGCAAAATCGGCAAGTCCGAAATCTGCTCGACGGCCAGATCGACGCAGCCGCGGATCGGGCGCAGCACGGCGGCCAGTTGCTGGGCCTTCTTCAATAGTACGTCGAAGTCGTCGCCGAACAACTTGAGCGCGATGTCGGCCTTGACGCCCGAGAGCATTTCGTTGATTCGCTGTTCGATCGGCTGCGTGAACCAGATCGTCTGACCGGGAATGTCCTCGACCTCGCGCAGCATCAACTCGATCAATTCGTCCTGCGTCTTGGCGCGGCGCCAGTCGTGCCGCGGCGCGAACGACACGAACATGTCGGACTCTTCGATGCTGCCCGCGTCGGTGGCCACGGCCGGCGCGCCGGTGCGGCTCCAAACGTGGGAGATTTCGTCGGGAAAGGCGGCCAGCAGCGCCTGCTCCATCCTCGTGTTGACGCGCACCGATTCGCTCAAGCTCGTGCCGGGCGGGCGCACGATGCCGATCACGGCGTCGCCCTCCGACAGCCGCGGCACGAACTCGGAGCCCATGCCCAACGCGATCATCAGTGCCACGGCCAGCGCCGAGCCCGCCAGGCCGAGGACGGCGAAACGATTGTTCATCGCCAACTTCAGCAGCGGCCGATACATCCGCTGCGCGATCCGCACCGGCAGCACCTCGCGCTCCTCCAGCTTTTTGGGCAGCACCAGGCTGGCCAGCACCGGAATGAACGTCAGCGAGAGCACCAGCGAACCGATCAGCACGAAGACCACCGTCCAGGCCATCGGCCGGAACATCTTTCCTTCCACGCCCTGCAGGGCGAAGATCGGAATATAGACGATCATGATGATCACCTGGCCGAACACGGTGGGCGTGCGGACCTCGCTCGCCGCCTGGCGAATGATCTCCAACCGCTTGACGCCGGCCACCGGCCCGTGATGCGCCAGCCGGGTGACGATATTCTCCAGCACCACCACCGAACTATCGACCACGATGCCGAAGTCGATCGCGCCCAGGCTCAGCAGCGTGCCCGCGATGCCCAGGCGCCACATGCCGAAAAAGGCGCCGAGCATGGCCAGGGGAATGGCCGCCGCGCAGATCAGGCCGGCCCGCAAGTTGCCCAGGAAGACGAACAGAATCAAGATCACGAGCAACGCGCCGTCGAACAGGTTGCTGCGCACGGTATCGATGACGCGATCGACGAGGACGGTGCGGTCGTAAACGATTTCGGGGCGCACGCCCGAGGGCAACTTCGGCTCGAGCTCCTCGAACTTGTCGCGCATGCGGCCGGTGACGGCGTAGCTGTTTTCGCCCATCAGCATGAAGCCCAGCCCGAGCACGACTTCGCCGCGGCCGTTGGCGGTGACGGCGCCGCGGCGGATTTCGTGGCTGATGACCACCTCGGCCACGTCGCGCACCAGAATCGGCACGCCGTCCATCGCCGCGACGACGATGTTCTCGATCTGTTCGACGTTGATCGTGCGGCCCACGCCGTGGACCAGCAGCATGTCGCCGGCCTGGTCGATGTTGCCGCCGCCGACGTTCAAGTTGTTGCCGCGGACGGCGTGCATCAATTGTTCGAGCGCGATACCGTACTTGACCAATTTCACCGGATCGATGCGGATTTGATATTGTTTCTCGAAACCGCCCCAGGAATTGATTTCGGCCGTGCCGGGCACGGCGCGCATCGCCGGCTTGACCTCCCAATCCTGGATCGTCCGCACGTCGGTCAGCCCGGCGCCTTTGTCCAGCAGTAGATAGTGGAACACTTCGCCCAGGCCGGTCGAGACGGGGCCCATTTCGGGCCGCCGAGCGCCTGCCGGCAGCTCGACCGAGCCGAGCCGCTCGTTGATCATCTGCCGGGCCAGGTAGATATTCACGTCGTCGTCGAACGTGACGGTCACCTGCGAGAGGCCGAATTGCGAAATCGAGCGGTGGTGCGAGAGACCCGCCATGCCGCCCATCGCCAGCTCGATGGGGAACGTAATCAGCCGCTCGATCTCGTCGGGCACCATGGCCGGGGCGACGGTGTTGATTTGCACCTGGACCGGCGTGGTGTCGGGAAAGGCGTCGATGTTCAGTTGACGCAGCGAGTAAATACCGACGGCCGACGCCAACAGGGCGGCGCCGATCACGGCGGCGCGATGCCGCAACGACCAGGTAATGACGGCTTCCAACATCTCTATCCGCCAGTGGCCAGCCGCGTCTTGAGGATTTCGGCTTTCAAGACATGGCTGCCGGCGGCGGCCACCGTCTCGCCCAGCGCGAGGCCGCTGAGGACTTCGGTGTGATCGTCGTCGGTCATGCCCAGTTGGACAGGCCGAGGCTGAAATGTTCGCTCGGACGTTTTCACGAACACGACGAACGCCGCCCCGTTGCGCTGCACGGCCGCATTCGGCACGACCACGGCCTTGGAATTGGCGTGAATGCTGATATGCGCGACGCCGAACATATTGGCCCGCAACAAGCGCTGGCCAGCCGGCCCCGACCCGCCGTCATGAACCAGCGGATTTTCGACCTCCATCCGGGCCTGCACCGTGCGGGTCCGGCTGTCGACTTCGGTGCTGATCCAAGACAACTCGCCGCGCACCTCGCCCGGCACGCCGTCGATGGCGAACACGACTTCCTGTCCGCGGCGCAGCTTGGTGGCGTCGCCTTTGCGGACGTCGAGTTCGATCCACATGCGGCTGACGTCGGCCATCACGATCTGGGCGCCGCTCGTGGGCGAGACCAACTCGCCCGTCACGATTTCGCGGCCGATGATCACGCCATCGAACGGCGCCACGAGCGGAATCAGGTTGGCCGTCGTCGTTTCAGGGTCGAGCGTCTTGACCAGCGAATCGGGGAGGCCGAGAAAATGCACTCGGCGCGCGAGTTCTTCATCGTGCAGACCCTTGACATCTTCCAAACGGATCGGCAGCCCCAAGTTGACCAGCGTTTGTTGGGCGTTGAACAGGCGGATGCGCGCTTCGCGGGCGCCCGCCTCGGCCTCGCGGATTTGCCGCTCGGGAATCGCCGAAGGCCGGCTCAGCATCCGTTCGAGGGTCTCGGCTTTTAGTTCCGAGTCGACCACGGCTTGCAAGAACTCGGCCTTGGTGCTGCCGACGTCGAGCGCTTCGATAATGGCCAGAATGTCGCCCTGCCGGATGGCCTGGCCGACGCTTTTCTGAACGCTCCAAACGGTCCCGCTGACGCGCGAGGAAAGTTGCGCGATGCGCGTCTGGTCGTACGTAACCATGCCCAGCGCCGTGACCTCCTGCGTCATGGGCCGGGTTTCCACGGTGGCCAACTCGATGCCCGACTTCTGCGCCGCTTCCGGCGAGGCCAGTTTCACCGGCGACAAAAGCGGAGCCTGCGAAGCTCCTGGGGTTGTTTCTATCGGGGCGGGAGGCTGGGTCGCAGCCGTAGCGGCTTGCGCCTGGGTCTGCGCATGCTCGGCGCCGTGCGGTCCGATGGCGGAAAGCTGGGGCGCCTTCCAATGGTTTAAGTGGCCCCACGCCAAGAGCCCAATCAGAAGCGTCAGGACCAAGACATTCGGGACTTGCCCCAAAACCGACTTGATCGCGCTCGTCCAACGAAGTTGCATTGAATCGATTCCCTCATGCACTTTCCCCCGTGCATTGAACCCGGCCTTCCGTGTTGGATTCCGCCGGCGCCGGCCAGGCTTTTTGAGACAAACGAAGCCCGGCTAACGGAATTATAGGACGCCGCCGCCAGCAGCGACGAAGAGCACAAGGCAGGGGTGCGTGCTCGGAAGACCATTATATATCTACCCATTTCAGGGACAACCCGCCTCGTGCGAAGGCGGCGCGGACGCATCGGTAGTGGCAAGGTGGAAGGGCGCGTTTCTCTCGACTCTCGCGGCGTTTTCGCTACGAACAAAAGAACTAAGAAAATCTTTACGAAGAGCCAGAACGAGTCGCGGCCCTTTGCCTTTCTTCCGCTCCGCGGCAGCGGTACGATGACGAAGCGCTTGCGCGGGGTGCGGCTGGAGCTATCGCGAGGACGCTCAATGCAGGGCTGGCGACGTTTTGCGTTGGTGATGGGCTGCCTGCTGTTGGGCGCTTCGGCCGCGCTCCGATTGATTCCCTCGCGCCCCCTTCCTTCAGCCCCATTGGCGTCGTCGGCCGCGCGCGAGGCCGCTGAAGAAGCCGAGGGTGAACCGACGTATGTCGGCGTGCAGGCATGCGCAGCGTGCCACGCTGATCAGTACCGTTCTTACCTGAGCACGGCGCACAGCCTTGCCCTGGCCGACATCGACCCGCAAGCGGAACCCGCCGACGCCGAGTTCGATCATCCTTTCTCGGGCCGCTCGTTTCAGGCCTATCGCGCCGGCGGCGCCTTTCGCCATCGTCAATGGCTGACAAACGTCGACGCCGAAGCCTTCGTGCAAGATTATTCTGTCAAGTACCTCATCGGTTCGGGACGCCATACCCGCAGTTACCTGATCGAGGACGACGGCTTTCTCATCGAATCGCCGCTCACCTGGTATGCATCGCGCAAGGCGTGGGGAATGTCGCCGGGCTACGATCGGCCAGGGCACTTGGGATTCGAGCGGGCCGCCGACCTGGGCTGCGTCGTCTGCCATGTCGGCCGGGCGGAAACCATCGACGGTAGCTTGAGCCGCATTGCGATCCACGAGCAGGCGATCGGCTGCGAATCGTGCCACGGCCCCGGATCGGCGCACGTCGCACGACGCGAGCAGAAGGGGGGCGTGCGGCCGGCGGAAGAGGCGATCGTTCATCCCGGCAGATTGTCGCGAGAGTTGAGCGAAGCGATCTGCTCCCAGTGCCATCTGCGCAGCGACGCCACCGTGTTCGTGCGCGGGCGGAGCGCGGCCGATTTTCGTCCCGGTCGCGAATTGAGCGAATACCGAATCGACTATCGGCAAGACCGCCCGGAATCGCAGATGAAGGTCGTCGGGCACGTCGAGCAGATGCGATTGAGCCGTTGCTATCAACAGTCGGACGGGTTGACTTGCACGACCTGCCACGATCCGCACGCCGCCGCGGCGCCGGAACGGCCGACGTCGAAATACCGCGACGCCTGCTTGCAATGCCATACGACGTCGGCCTGCGGATTGGAACTCGGCGAGCGCGCCAAGATCCAGCCGGCAGACAACTGCCTGGCATGCCACATGCCCCAGGTTTCCACGAACATTCCGCACGTCGCATTCACGCACCATCGGATCGGCGTTCATTCGAGCGAACCGCGAGAGCCGGCGGCAGGGGAGGGCCTCGGCGATTTGACGCCGCTCGCGGACGTTTCGCGCCTTTCGGACATCGACCGCGATCGCTGTCTGGGATTGGCTTATCTGGAATTCTCTCAAACGCAAAACAGCCCGCAGGCGCAGCGGCATTATCGAAACCGGGCCGTCGAGTTACTGGAAAGCGTGCGCAATCGAGGCCTGCGCGATGCGCATGTCGACTCCGGCCTGGCTCGCGTCTACTGGTCCGACTCGCCGCAACAGGCCGCGGCGGCGGCCTTGGCCGCGCTCGAAGATCGTCCCTTGCCGCCGAGCGAGCACGTCAATGCGCTCTTCGTGTTGGCCGGCTTGCATTTCCGCGCGCGTCAATGGTCGGCGGCCGGCGCCGCGCTCGAGCAATTGACGCATCTGCGGCGCCACCCGGTCGACTGGATGCTGCTCGGACTGTGCCAGGCGGAAGCGGGCGACGACGCAGCCGCCATCGCGTCGTTGCGCCGCGCCGCGGAGATCAATCCCTATCAGCGCGACGTCCACGAGCAACTCGCGCGGCTTTACGTGCGACAGGGGCAAATTCAACTGGCCGAGCGCCATCGGCGCCTGGTGGAAGCGCTCGAGAAACGCGACCAGGAGCTGACCAAAAAAAAGTAAGCGGCGAGCCGGCTGTTGGCGAGTAGCTTCCAATCTCGAACAGGCCGGCGCGAGCCGAAGCCAGAGACAAAAAGCGCCAAAGTAGAGCGACTAAAAGGCGCCGTTGATCGATTCGCCGCCGTCGATCGTGAGCAACGCCCGCAAAACTCTTGGATCGATGGAATTCGATAGCGTTTGCGTGTGGCCGTCGGCGAACACCGCGACCGCGGCGCCGCGATGGGCGCTCGAAACGCTCGGCTGCGAGCGGTCGTTGACGCGGAAACTCATGCGCTCCAGCGGCAGATCGCGGGGTTCAGTCCAGTAGATGTCAGAGTTAGCGATCTCCGCCGCGGCGATCGTGTTGGCCGCGCCATCGCGAACTTGGCTGAACCGGGTGTAGCTCTTGCCGTCGGAAATGGCGCCCGGCCCGACCGGCATCACGTAGTTGGCATGGGTTAGCGGTTGTGATTTGGGGGCGCTTGGGCAGCGATACACGCCTGGAGCTCCTCGATCGGAAAACGCCAAGTTGGCGGGGGAGTCCCAGCGCTCGTGATATCGGAACTCTTGCAAATAGCCGGGCCGCAATTGCATTAGAAAGCCGAGGATCGACAGCCGCCAGCTAAATCGCGGCGCCTGGTTCTCATCGACGGCATTCGCTGCCGGAAAACACTTGAAGACATCCGCGTAGTTCCGCAGTCCTAGTCCGATTTGCTTGAGGTTGTTGGTGCATTGGGATCGGAGCGCCGCATCCCGGCTCGGTTCAATGATCCAGAACCAAAAGCCGCAAGCCAGCGCGCAACAAAATACGCCGATAAACAATGTACGAAGGCTGTAGCGAAATCCCTCGGGCGGCAGTTCCCGCGACGGGGCCGAAGTCTCCAGCGAATCCGACATGTTCGCACCCCGCGCTTTCGCCCGCGAGTATTGGCGCCGAGAGAAAAGATGTCAAAGGGCCGGATTGGCGTCGGCGCCGCCGAGGGCTATGTTGCCTATTATGCACTTCGGCGGCAGGCGAAGTCACGCTTATTTTCGCGATTTTTCATCCCTCGCTCTTCCGCTCATGGAGTCCCTTGTCGTGTCAGCGTCGAACAGCAGGCGAAATTCCGCCAGCGCCGCAGGCCCGAGCCGTCGCGGTTTGACGCCGGCGATGTCGATGCTTGTCTCCGTCGGTGCCGCGTTGACGCTAGTGGGTTGCAACGATGGCGGCCGATCGGAAACGACGGCCAGCGCGAGGCAATCCGAGATCGGTTCCACACAACCCGCGCCGCCCGCCGCCGGAGAGCGAAACGATGCCGAGCTCGGTGCGCGCACCTTCCGTTTCGAGTACGCCGTGACGATCGACGGCCTGCTGCCGGGGAAACCGGCCAGGATTTGGACGCCGCTGGCGCCGGCAAACGCCGAGCAAGCCGTCGAAATCACGAACATCGACGTGCCGGGCGAATACCGGCGAACGACCGAACGGAAATTCGGCAACGAGCTGCTGTACTTCGAGGCGGCGGCCGAAGAGCAAGGCGAGATCGGCCTCGAAGTCGACTATCTCATCACGCGGCGCGGCGTTTCGCCGATCGGCACGCCGGCCACCGAGGCGGCGCACGATAAGTTTTTGGCCGGCTCGTCTCTCGTGCCGGTCGATGGCTCGGTGCTAGAACGGTTCCTCCGCGATCGGCCGCCCGAAGGCAAAGTCCGAGAAATCGCCCGGGTGCTGTTCGATCGAGTCGATTCGCAGTTGAAATACGACAAGTCGGGCGAGGGCTGGGGCCGCGGCGATGTGCTGTGGGTCTGCGACTCGGGCCGCGGCAATTGCAGCGATTTTCATAGCGTGTTCATTGCATTGTGCCGCGACTTGAAGATCCCCGCGAAGTTCGAGATCGGCTTTCCGCTGCCGCCCGAACCTGGCAAAGGCGAAATCGCCGGCTACCACTGCTGGGCGAAGTTTCTTGACGGCGAGCGCTGGATCGGCGTCGATATTTCCGAAGCGAACAAACATCCCGAGCGCAAAGACTTCTTTTTCGGCCATTTGCCCCCGGACCGCGTGATGTTCTCCGCCGAGCGCGATTTGGACCTGGTTCCGAAGCAAGCGGCCGGG
>DATNEC010000044.1:0-7887 GCA_035606815.1 Pirellulales bacterium | reverse complement strand
GAAGCGCAGCTCGGTGCGGCTGGCCGGAAAGACCGGCGCGGCGCCCGGCGCCAGCGAGACCTGCACGCGGGCCTCGGGCGGCGAGACGTGCGGATTGCGCCGCAGGTAATGCTCGTCGAGCACGAACTGGTAGAGCGGGTTCGAGTTGTTCGAGCCGAACCAGTCGCCCCAGTCGTTCGGTTCGCGCACGAACTGCGTCTGGCCGGTTTGCGCCTCGATCGAGCCGTCGTCGGGCCGGATGCGAAAGTCGCGGCCGCTGATCGCCAAGCGTTGACCCGTCTTGACCGATTCGATCTCGCCGCCGCTGTCGCCGTTGGCGCAATAGATCCAATTGTCGAGCCCCCATCGCAAGCCGTTCACGCGGTGCTGTTGGTTGCCTTCGGCGAAGCCCTTGTAGAGCGTCCGCCGCACGTCGGCCCGGCCGTCGCCATCCGTGTCTTCGGCGTAGAAAATCTCCGGGGCGCAAGTGACCAGCACCCCCTTGCGCCAGGGCATGACGCCGTTGGGATATCCAAGCCCGTCGAGAAACAGGGTCGATTTGTCGTAGCGGCCGTCGCCATCGGCGTCTTCCAAGCACCGCACTCGTCCGCCGAACTTGCCTTGCCCGTCGATGCCGCGAGGGTAATCGGCCATTTCGACGACCCACAGCTTGCCGTCGGCGCCCCAGGCGAAGGCCACCGGGTCCATCACCAGCGGTTCCGCGGCCACGAGTTCGACGCTGAATCCCGGCCGCGGCTTCATCGAGGCCAGCCCTGCGGCGGCCGAGCGGGTTTCCGTCTCGCCCTCAGCCGCCGGCGCGGTCGCCGCGCACAGCAGCAGCCAGATGATCGAGAGGGCGGCGACGCGCATCGGCGAAAGAACTCTCACGGCGGGGCGTGATTTGGGCGGCGGCGAACGAGCGGGGGAATCAACCGGCCATTGTAACCCAAGCCCGCGGCGCGAGGAAATCGGCGCATTTGCCGGATAGTGACGCCGTTCGACAACGGCAATGGGGGATTCTTGCGCTTCAAACCTTCCGCCACTCGCGGCCGTCTTGCCGCAGCAAGTCGTCGGCGCCTTTCGGGCCCCAGGTTCCGGCCCGGTAGTTGGGAAACTTGCGCGCCGGCAGCGTGCCCCAGACGTCGAGAATCGGTTGCACGATGCTCCAGCCGGCCTCGACGAAGTCGGCGCGCAGGAACAAAGTCGGGTCGCCTTGCATGCAGCCATATAACAGCGTTTCGTACCCGGTCAGAGGAGTGCCGCCCAAGTGGTCCTCGTAGCGGAAATCCATGCTCACCGAGCGGGTTTGAATGCCGACGCCCGGCACCTTGGCCTCGAAATGCAACGAGATTCCTTCGTCCGGCTGAATGTGCAGCACCAAAATGTTGGGGCTTAATCGTTCGACCGGCGTCTCGCGGAACAGCATGAACGGAACCTGCTTGAACTGAATGGCGACCTCGGTCACCCGGCTGGGCAGGCACTTGCCCGTGCGCACGTAGAACGGCACTCCGGCCCAGCGCCAATTGTCGATCGACAGCTTGATCGCGACGAAGGTCTCGGTGTTCGAGTTCGGGTTGACGTTCTCCGACTCGCGATAGCCGGGAATCTCTTTGCCGTCGACCGTGCCGGCGCTGTACTGGCCGCGCACGGCGTCGGTCAGAACCTGCTCATCGTCGAGCGGATGAATGGCCCTCAGCAGCTTGGTCTTCTCGTCTCGCACGACCTCGGCCTCGAACGAGGTCGGCGATTCCATGCCGATCAGCGCCAGCAGTTGGCAAATATGGTTGGGCGTCATGTCGCGCAGCGCTCCGGCCTTTTCGTAGTAGCCGCCGCGATGCTCGACGCCGACCGTTTCGGCGACAGTGATCTGCACGTGGTCGATGTACTGGCGGTTCCAGATCGGCTCGAACAAGCCGTTGGCGAAGCGGAACACCAAAATGTTCTGCACGGTCTCCTTGCCCAGATAGTGGTCGATGCGGTAGATCTGGTCTTCTCGCAGAAGTTTGCCCAGCTCGCGGTTCAAGGCGCGGGCCGAATCGAGATCGTGGCCGAACGGCTTCTCGATGATCACGCGCCGCCAATGGCCCTCGCCGTTGGCGTGGTTTGGCCCGCTCGCGGCTTCTTCGGCGGGCGGCCCGCTTTCTTGGGTCAGCCCGGCCGCCGCCAACTGTTCGACGATCTTGCCGAAGAACGACGGCGGAGTGGCGAGATAAAACAGGTAGTTGCCCTCGGTGCCGCACTCCTGATCGACCTGGCCCAGCATCTGGCTCAACTGGGCGAACGATTGCGGATCATCGAACCCGCCCTGGACGTAAAACAGCCGCTTGCCGAACTGTTCGTCCCAAAGCTTCGGGTCGATCTTGCCGCCGCCGAATTCCTGGATGTCCTGCGAAAGCTGCTTGCGGAAGGCGTCGGTATCGAGCTTGTCGATGGCGAAGCCGACGACGGCGAATTTTTCGGGCAGCAGCTTGCTCGTCGCGATATTATAGAGGGCCGGAACCAGCTTGCGCTTGGTCAGGTCGCCGCTGGCCCCGAAGATGACCATCACGCACGGTTGCGGCGAAGGGTAAGCGGAGGCGGCGTTCAACTTGGCGGTTTCGTGGGTCATCGTCGGCTTTGGGATTGAATCGCGGGGTTCGAAGGATGCCGGAATTGTCTTGAAACTCGCGGCGTTCCGCAAGCGATCCCATCGGAGGGAATTGCTCGCATTGAAAATGGTCGTCGTTCGAAACTTCGTATAGTGCTTGTTTTCGCCAAAGGACCACCTCATGCGGATTGCCGTCGCCGCCGACCATGCGGGTTTTGAGCTCAAGGAAAAACTGCTGGCTTGCGTGCGCGAAGCCGGCCACGAGCCGATCGATCTGGGGACGCACGGCACGCAGCCGGTCGACTATCCCGATTTCGCCAAAGCGGTGGGAGTGGCACTGCGCGAGGGGCGCGCCGATCGAGGGCTGTTGCTCTGCGGCAGCGGGGTCGGCGCCTCGGTCGCGGTCAACAAAATTCCCGGCGTCCGCGGCGGACTGTGCCACGACTCCTATTCGGCGCACCAGGGCGTCGAACACGACAACATGAACGTGCTGGTGCTCGGCGCACGCGTGATCGGACTCGAATTGGCCAAGGAGTTGGTTCGCGATTTCCTGAACGCGACGTTTAGCGGTGAGGAGCGCCATTGCCGCCGCTTGGCGAAGATCGACCAGTTGGAGTCCGAAGCATGGTGAACCGCCCGGAGATTCGCGTCGCCGACGACCGCGAGGCCCTGGCGCAAATGGCCGCCGAGGAGTTTGCGCTGCGGGCGGACGAAGCGATTCGAGCCAAGGGCGCGTTCGCCGTGGCGCTTTCGGGCGGCTCGACGCCCAAGGAGCTCTACGCCCGTCTGGCGAGCGAACGGCAGCCATTTCGCGATCGCATCGCCTGGAACAAGGTGCATTTCTTTTGGGGCGACGAACGGCACGTGCCGCCCGACGACCCGCAGAGCAACTTTCGCATGGCGCAGGAAACGATGCTCTCGAAGCTGCCCATCCCCGCCGACAACATTCACCGGATTCTGGCGGAAAAGGCCGACGCCGCCGACGCCGCGGCCGCTTACGAGCAAACGCTGCGCGAGTTCTTTCGCCCGCCGGCCGGGGAATGGCCGCGATTCGATCTGGTGTTGCTGGGCCTGGGGCCTGAAGGACACACGGCGTCGCTCTTTCCGGGCAACACGGTCGCCAGCGATCCGTCGCGATGGGTCGCCGCGCCGTGGGTCGAAAAGTTTCACACTTACCGGATCACGCTGACGCCGGCCGTGCTGAATCATGCCGATCAAGCGATGTTTCTGGTCGCCGGCGCCGACAAGGCCGAGATTGTCTCCGAGGTGATTCAAGGCGCCGATCGACCCGAAGAACTGCCGGCGCAAGCGATCCGTCCGGTGAGCGGACGATTGATCTGGCTGCTCGATCGCGCCGCCGCGAGCAAGTTGTCGTGACAGCAGCCATACGGCGCGGCCAACCCCAAACGCCAATGCCGCTGGCTGGGGGGTATTGGCGGCGTCTCTGCCAGGCTGTGCGGTCTCCTCGGAGGCCGGCGAACTTCGGGCCGCGACACTGCGTATCGCTTAAGAACCCCGACCCACTTGACCGCGAGCGACGGCATGGCAGACACTGAATAGGCGCGTCGGATCGCGGCAATGCTGCCGCGCCGGGTTCGTCCGCCGTGATGGCCACTTTTTCAGAAATCCGAGTCGTATGTCCGTCGATCCTCAGACGATTCGCGCCGAGGCGCACGAGCGGCTGGGCCGCTTGGTTCAGGAAAACGCCGCCGCCATCATCGAATGCTGGCGCATCCGCGCGCTCGACGAGCAGCCGCACGCGGACCGGACCCACGAGCGGGCCTTGCTCGACCATCTCCGCGAGCTGTTGGCGGCCATCGGTCGCAGCCTGCAAGTCGACGAGCGCGAGGGCAGCTCGCATGTCAAACAAGCCATTCAACACGGACTGCAACGCTGGAACGTCGGCTGGTCGCTGCCCGAACTGGTGCGCGACTACCAAATTCTGCGGTTGGTGCTGTTGGACTTTTTGGAGGATTCGCTGGTCCGGCCGTTGCACTCGCGCGAGGTGATGGCCATCGGCCTGGCTTTGGACGAGGCGATTTCGGCGAGCGTGATTACGTACGTCAACAACCGCGACGAGCATTTGCGCGAGCTGGAGCAAGACCGCGTTCAGCATGAAAAGCGGATTCAAGAGCAGGTCGAAGAGTCGCTGCGGCGGCAGGCCGAGAGGCTGAAGGAGGCCGACCGGCGCAAAAACGAGTTCTTGGCGCTGCTGGGGCACGAATTGCGCAATCCGCTGGGCGCCATGTCGAATGCGCTCGAATTGACGAAGATCCTCGATATCGGCGATCCCGACCATCGAGGAGCGCAGCAAATCGTCGAGCGGCAACTGCACCAGATGGAGCGGCTGGTCGACGACCTCTTGGACATCTCGCGGATCACGCGGGGCAGCTTCGAGCTGCGCCGCGAAATGCTGAGTTGGAACGCCGTCATGCAGCAGGCGGTCTCGGCGGTCCGGCCGCTGATCGACGCCCACGGCCACAAGCTCGAAGTTCGCTTGTTGGAATCCGAGGTCGCCTTCTATGGAGACCCGGCCCGTTTGCAGCAAGTGCTGTCGAACCTGCTGATCAATGCGGCCAAATACACGCCGCGGGGCGGGCGGATCGCGCTTTCGGCCGAGTGCGACGGCGGGCAGATTCTCGTCCGTGTCCGCGACTCGGGCATCGGCATCAGCGCCGAGATGCTGCCGCGAGTTTTCGATATGTTCACCCAGGTCGATGGGGCCCGCGTCCACAGCGAAGGGGGCTTGGGGCTGGGGCTGGCCTTGGCGCAGAGCCTGGTCCGCTTGCACGGCGGCACGATCGAGGCGTTCAGCGACGGACCGGGCCAAGGCAGCGAGTTTGTGGTCCGCCTGCCCCGCTCCGAGCCGGCATCCCCGGCCGAGCCAGCCTCTGGGCCGGACGAGCGTTCGCCCGCGCCCCCCGAGCAACTTGCTCCGCGCCAATTGAAAGTGCTGGTGGTCGACGACAACCGCGACGTCGCCCAAACGCTGGCCGCCTTGCTGAAGCACAGCGGCCATCAGGTCGAGTTGGCGCACGACGGCCCCGCGGCGATTGCGCAAGCGGCGAACTGCCGTCCCGACCTGGCGTTGGTCGATATCGGCTTGCCTGGCATGGATGGCTATCAGGTCGCCCGAGAGATGCGGGGTCGCAGCGAACTGCAAGGGGTCATCCTGGCGGCCATGACGGGCTACGGCCAGGAAGAGCACCGCCGGCAATCCGAGGCGGCCGGCTTCGACCACCATCTGGTCAAGCCCCTGCAACTCACGACGTTGCTAGCACTGCTGGCAAAGCTTCCGGTTGGAGAGCGGTAGGTGTCCGAAATTGAAAAGGGGAAAAACTGAAATTGGCACGCGATAGGCGCTATCGGTGCTTTTTCGACGTTTTCGCCCCGTAGTTTGCGATGCGCTTGTCGCGTTCCGCATTCTCGCCAACCTTCTTGATTAGATCGCTGCGCGTCATGAAAATCCTGACATTCCCGAGCGTCGAGACGTTCGCGATTAAGGGCGCCGGTTCTTTGGCGATGATTTGCTTCATGTCGTGCAGGGCGGCAACAAACGCGGCTGCCATATCAGGCCCGCGATGATTTTGGGCGGTTAGGATGAATGAATGCGTATTCGCCTTAAGCAGCGCGACTAGCTCAAGGGCATTGGTCCGCATGCGGCTGTCTTTGGAAAGAATAATCCAACCTCTTGCCCCGACTTGTGGAACCCATTCCGTGTCGGGGGTGTCAGGGTCGAAGTGAGACTCCATCAACTCGATCGATTCGCCACAAGCGCGCAGGGCACTTGCTACAATGTTGCGCCCAAGGCATTTATCAATAAAGAAAACACGCGATTCAGGCGGCAGGGGTGAGCCTGAGTTCGCATCGGACGCCTTCTTCGATTTCGAGCTGGCTGCACCCATAATCCTCGGCTAGCGATTGGATTGAGTCTCCGGCCTTATATCGCTCTGCAATCACGGCGGTGGCGATGCGAGACTCTCGTAAAATTGGACGGCCAAACGAATATCTGGGATCGATAAACACGGATCGAGGCGCATCTTCCGTGTCGAGGCGAGTAAATGGAAAAAGGCGAACAGCTAGAGAATCTTCCCACTCAATCCGCTCAAGGTGGACCATCACTTCTTTCATGACGATTTGGCCGGCCGCTGCGGCATCGACGATGTACCCAAGGCGTTCGACAAACAGGCTAATGCCGTCAGTCTTGAACTCTTGATGGATAAGGGGGCGCTTCCAGCCAAATTCCTGTTTGACGTAGTCGAGCGCGCGCCGGATTTTGTCAAGCTTTATGGCGTGGTGCGTTCGGAGCGCCCGCAAAACGTGAGCCTCTACGAGATTGAAAAATGAAAGGAGCGTGCGATCAGCATTCTGCAAATCAAGCACTCTGGGAAACCGCCTCTTTTCCCCGCCTTTCACTGTGTACTTGGCCCCGGCCACCCAAGACCTGATCGTGGCGGGAGGGATATTCAAATAATGGGCCGCTTCGCTAATCGTGTAAGCGGGAACGTCGCGAGGATCGTTAATTTCCCAGATTTCGGCGATGTCGAGTTTGCGTACCGGCATGGCATCAAAACCCACTAAAGTGCGAACCCTGCGGAGATTCGCAAGTCTTGGTCTCTATGGAATTCAATCTCGAACGTACCAGATCGTCCTGCGCGGGTCACGCTTTTTCTTCGGAGAGCGGCCCGCGTGTTGCTGGCGCAGCGGTCTTATAAACCGTCTTAGGGACCGGCACAACGCCGACTGGGTTCGATTCCCCCGCCTTCCGCTAGTCCCGCATGGACTCGCGTTTGGCTGCATGCTTGAACTCCGGCCGCACGCAAGCCGGCTTCGCTTTTTTGATCCGCTCGGATTGACCGGGAAAAGGCGAGTTTCAATTTAAGACACCTCCAGCGAACGGTAAAGCTTGTAAAGCAAGCCGCCGAAATGATAGCGTCGAGCATTTACGGGAATGCCGCGCTTCGAAATCGCTGAAACGGCCGGAAACCCAGGATCGATATGCGTGGTCGAAAAGATCGCTCGTCTCGCCCGCCGAACGATGGCCGCGCCGGCGATTTACGGCGTTCGGCCCCACGGTAAGCCTGATGCATATCGATCCTGAACGCGCTTTGTCAGCCGGTTATCGGCCATTATCAGGCGTGGAATCCCGCTTGTTTCATCGCTGCGGCGTCTCGCATCGGCAAAAAAGCCTTGTTTTTCCGGCAAACGCCCAAGAGATCAACCGCCGGGAGTGAAAATCTCGCGAGATGATATCAGCCCTATGGTATCGGTCCTGGAGCGAGCTTGGCCGAAATCGGGCGATCTGCTAAGGTTGCGGCGCG
>DATNEC010000041.1:0-12647 GCA_035606815.1 Pirellulales bacterium | reverse complement strand
GCTGTGCGGCCATGCAGGAAGTTTACAAGGCCATCGGCCGCGTCGCCCCGCACAACGTGACCGTGTTGATTCGCGGCGAGAGCGGCACGGGAAAAGAGCTTGTCGCGCGGGCCTTGTATCACCACAGTCCCCGATCGGCCGGCCGCTATCTGGCGGTCAACATCGCCGCGGTCCCCGAGACGTTGCTGGAAAGCGAGCTCGTCGGCCACGAGAAGGGCGCCTTCACCGGGGCCGACAGCAAGCGCATCGGCCGTTTCGAGCAATGCTCGGGCGGAACGTTGTTCCTGGACGAAGTCGGCGACATGACGCCGCTGGTGCAAAGCAAGCTGCTGCGGCTGCTGCAAGAACAGAAATTCGAACGGGTCGGCGGCAGCGAGACGATCACGACCGACGTGCGAATCCTGGCCGCCACGAATCGAGATCTGGAAAAGATGGTCGCCGACGGCGAGTTCCGCGCCGATCTCTACTACCGGCTGAACGGTTACAGCATCAAGCTGCCGCCGCTCAAAGAGCGCGGCGACGATCTCGTCATTCTGCTCGAACACTTTCTGACCCGATTCGCCAAAAGTCTGGGCAAAGACGTCGAAGGCATCACTCCCGAGGCGCTGGAATTGCTTGCCAAGTATCCCTGGCCAGGAAATGTGCGCGAGTTGCAAGGCGTCGTGCGGCAGGCCCTGCTGCACGCCACCGGGCAGGTCTTGTTGCCCGATTTCCTCCCCGAAGAAATCCGTTGCGGGGCGAAGGCGATTGCATCGGGGCCGGGCCGGCAATCGGGACTCAAGCCGCTGGAATCGTTCATCGACGAAGTTTTGGAATCGGGCGGCGAGGAGCTCTATGCGGAATCGTTGGCGATGCTGGAAAAATACCTGTTCACGCGCGTGTTGAACCATACGCGCGGCAATCAATCCCAGGCCGCCAAGATCTTGGGCATTACGCGCGGCAGCTTGCGCAACAAGATTCGACTGCTTAAAATCAGCATCGGGCAAGTCGTCAGCGTGGAAGAAGAAGAGGACGCGGAGGAAGACCAAGCGGCGGCCGCGGTTGCCGCCAATGCAGACGGACAATAGCGGCGATGTAGGGGAATGTGCGCCCCGAGCCCCGAATCGAAGAAAAATCGTGGTTGACAAGCGTTCGAGATGGCACTTGCCGCGCCATGCGGTACAACTAGCCCCGATGGGCCGACAAGCGAAAGCGGCGTAATGGCCGGCTGGCATGGGATTTGCGATGCCACGGAGTTCTTGAAGAGGGCAACCTCCACGGCCGAAGGCGTCGGCTGCAAATCCGCAGGGGGTTTTGTTATGGTAGACGGCGTCGCGCCCCGCGTGCATCGAACAAGACAGACGGCAGTGAGGCCGGAGTATTCACGCATTCGATCGGAGACCGGCATGCCTTCCACTCAATCCCTGCGCCCCAAAACCCACACGACCGGCGCCGCCGAAATGAACACGAAACTCAAAGTGGCGGTGGCTGACGACGACAACGACGTCCGCGAAGTGCTGGAAAAAATGCTGTCCGCACTCGGACACGAGGTTTCCATCCAGGCGGCCACCGGCCGCGAACTTGTGGAGCAGTGCCTGGCGCACGGCGCCGATTTGGTGATGACCGACATCCAGATGCCGGACATGGACGGCCTGGACGCGGCGGGGGCCATTTATCGAAACTCGCCCACGCCGATCATCCTGCTTTCGGGACATTGCGATCGGGACTTGATCGAGCGCGCCGAAGAGAACCATGTCTTCGCGTATCTGCTCAAGCCCATCACCCAGGCCCAACTGGAGCCGGCGATCGCGTTGGCGATGCGGCGGTACGAAGAATTTCAAGCCCTCAAGCATGAGGCGGACGATTTGCGCCAAGCCCTGTCCGACCGCAAGTTGATCGAGCGCGCCAAGGGGCTGCTGATGAAGCACCTGAACCTCGACGAGCAAGACGCTTTCCGTCGCTTGCAAAAGCTGGCCAGCAGCAAAAACAAGAAGCTCATCGAGATCGCCGAGATGGTGCTGACGATGGCCGAGGCGTTGAATGGCTAACCGGCGCCGACGCGCCGGGTGCAGGGCCGGCGGCGACGCGCCGGATGCAGATTGATCCGAGTTTAAGGCGGGCCCCGTGCCTCGAACGTTCATCGATCATCTCAACCACGAGATTCGCTCGCCGCTGACCGTCGTCGTCGGGATGACGGAATTGTTCTCCCTCTCGACGCTTACCAAAGAGCAACGGCACTGGCTGCGCACCATGCAGCAAGCCGTGAATTGCGTTTTGCGCCTGATGGACGGAGCGGTTGATTTTTCTCGGCTGAGCGCAAACCAATTGGCGCTGCGAGCCGAGCCTTTCAGCTTGAACGGCGTGTTGAACGACGTGGGCCTCGCGCTGGCGCAGAACCGTTCGCCCGCGGACCTCGAAACCAGCGTTCAAGACGGCGTGCCCGGCCCGTTGATCGGCGACGCCGCCCGCGTGAGACAAGCCCTGCTCGGCCTGACGGAGCATCTGATCCTGGTCCGCGGGATTCAGCGCGCCGGCATCCGCGTCGCGCTGCGAGCTCGGTCGACGGAGGGCGTCGCCTTGGAGTTCGCCGTGGGCGAGGCAAACCATGTTCTTTCCACGTCCGAGTCGCCGGACGATCGGGACGGGGAATTCATCGCCTGTTCGGAAGCCACCGTCGATCGCCGCCGCGGCTTGGAACTCGCCGTGGCGGCGGGCCTGGCCGGCGCCATGCAGGGCGGCGTTTGGATCGCTAACGACAAAGACGCGGCCGTTGCGGGTCGCCTCGTCGCCGCCTTCGCCCTGCCCGGCTCGATTCCATCGCTGAGCAGGGACTTCGCGCAGAAGTTAGGGTTCGAGCCGCCGGCCCGCGCTGACGCCGTGGAACCGAAACGCATTCTGCTGGCCGAAGACACGCGCGCCATCCGGCGCCTGTTGGTTTCGTTGCTCAAGCGGCATGGTCATACCGTGAAGGCCGCAAAGGACGGTTTGGAAGCGGTGCAGATTCTGGCGCGAGAAGAGGCCGCCGCGCGACCGTTCGACGTCGTGATCTTGGATTTGGAAATGCCGGTCATGGACGGTCGGCAAGCCGCCGCGGAAATTCGCAAACGCGTCGCGTCCAGGCCGATTCGCATCGTCGCGCTGACGGCGCACCGCACCGAGGGCAATCCCGAGCTGCTCGGATCCGGAGAGTTCGATGCCGCGGTCGGCAAACCCGTCGACGCCGAGCAACTGCTCGCTGTCGTCGCATCGTGCCGCGCTTCGTTGTCGCCGCCTCGAGGGGCCGCGTCTCGCGAGATGGCGGCCGGGACGAATGGCGATGACAGCGTCGATTACGCGGGGGCGCTCCGGCGGTTATGCGGCAACGAGCAATTGTTGGACGACCTGGTGCGGTTCTTTCTGGAAGACTCGCCCGAATTGCTGTCCGCCGCGCGTGCCGCAATCGATCGCCGCGACGCCAAGGCCCTGGAGCGAACGGCGCATGGCATTCGCGGCCTGGCCTCCAACTTCGGCGCTCCATCGACCGTCGGCGCGGCGGCGGCCCTGGAACAACTGGGCCATGACGCCGCGTTCGACGAAGCCGAGTCGGCGCTCGAAGAGTTGGAGGCCGAGGTCCGGCAATTGACGGCGATCTTGCAGCGCCGCTCCGCCGGCTCCGCATCAAGGGGCGGCTCCTGCTAGCTCCCAGGCCGGGCCGCCTGCCTGCATCGCGGACAATAGGCCCTCGATTTGGGCTCGCTCGTATTCGCCTTCGGCGCTGCCAGCGAGGAGTCGCAGCACCGGCTCGGCAAAGCGGCCGAGACGCGCCAATTCGCTGCGCAGCGGCTCCGTCTGCAGCGACAGGCAAGGGCCCGTCTCGCGAACCAACTTCAGCAACCGGGCGCTTTCCTCCGGCGTCAGCACTTCCATGCGGCCCACCAAGACCCGGACCAATCGGTCTGGCGCCGGCTTGACTTCCAGCGGCAATAGTTCGTCGGTGAGTCTGGCCGGAACGAGATACAGCAGCCTCGTGCCCGATTCGCCGAACCAACTCGAGCGCCAGGTTTTGACCATCGCACGAGCTTCTTTCTCGAACAGCCCCGCCGCCGACAGCGCTTGGACCAGTTCCTCGCTCAACGCTTCGATGGTCGAATCGCTCTCGGGTTCTTCCATCGTCAACGCCCCATGGGCCTCGACTTGCGGCTCATGTCGATAGCGGACTTGCTTTCCTTCGATATGCACCAAGAACAAATCCTTGACCGCCTCCGGCCCGTCGTTCTCGACCGAAAACCGCCCCTCGCTCAGCGCCGAAAACCTGAGCGGAAGGGAAAAGTCGCCCAGCCCGCGATAGAACAAGAACTTCTCGTAATAGGTCCGGTTGCGTTCGTCCATGACTTCGACCACCGCGGAATCGGTCTCGCGGGCATAGGCGTAATGGTTGTCTCCCTCGACCTTGGGCAGTTCCGCGCGTTCGATCGTGCCGTCGGCAAATTTCCAGCGGAGCTTGGCGAAAGATGCTGGCGGTATGAGGCGAACGCGGCCCCAATCGAGCACGGAACGCTCCAGCGTCGGCCGTTCGAGCGGCTGATATTCGGGCAGCATGCTTTTGACGGGCGGAAAGAACTCGGTCAGCAGGCCATGCGGAAAGCCGACGCGCACCTCGACGTCGCGCGCACGATCGACGTAAAAGTACGTGACGGGGGTTTCCATTCGTTGCCGAGCGGGCCGCGATTTACTCAATAGGTCGCCGATGCGTTGATTGGCGAAGCGCGCCCGGTCGTAAACGAAGCCGGGCAGCTCGCCGTCGACGATCGGGCGAAACTCCAATTGCACCCCGTCGGAGCCGGCGAAGTTGGTGAAGGTTCCCCATTCATGCACCACGAATTCTTCCGCGCTCGACGGCGTCGCCGCCGCCGGCAGGCGCCCGCGCTTGGCGGCGCTCTTCGTCAACCCGAGCGTGACGGCCCCCGATAAAACGCCGAGGATCAGAACCGTCAGAGCCAATGTCTTGCGCATGACCGGTCTCCCGAAGTGCTGGAGGATAAGGCAATCGCCCGCTCCTAAGTAGAATGGCGGACGAAAACCAATAATTCTTTATTAACTTGGCCCGGCCGCTCTACTATAGGAAGGGAAGCGACCCAAACGGCGTGCGGCGCGGTGCGGAGAACATTGCATGTCTGACGGGGATCTGGTGCGTCAGACCCTGGCTGGGCGAACGGCCGCGTATGAGGAACTCGTGCGCCGCTGGTCCGCGCGCCTATTGGCTTTTTGCCACGCCAAAGTCCGCTCTAGCCATGCCGCCGAGGATCTGGCCCAGGAAGCCTTGTTGCGCGCGTTCCGATCGCTAGCCTCGCTCGCCGAACCGGAGAAATTCGGTCCTTGGTTGCGGGGCATCGCGCTAAGGGCTTGTCTCGACTGGTTCAAAAACAAGCAGAACCGCCAGGCGCCGTTCAGCATGCTCGCCGGCGGCCGGCTCGATGCCGAAGAACTGGCCGATGGCGAAGCGCGGCGGGCCGAGGAGCGCGACGAGCAGGTGCGGCAGTTGATGGACGAAGTCGAGGCTTTGCCCGACGAGTATCGCGAGACGCTGATGATGTATTACTACGAAGATCTGACGTACCAGGAACTGGCCGACGCGCTCGGCGTCTCGGCGGCCACGGTCAACGCTCGGCTGACCAAGGCCCGCGCGCTGTTGCGCCAGCGTCTGGGCCGCTTAACGAGGTAAGGGATGGACTGCCGGCAAGCGATTGAATCGATCGAACATTGGATGGACGGCGAGCTTGGCGCCGCCGAACAGGCCTCGCTGGAACTTCATCTGGCGAGTTGCTCGATGTGCGCGGGCGTCGCCGAGGCGGCCAAGCTCACCGACGCCGAATTGCAGCGGGCGTTCGCTCCGCGGCGGCGAGCGGCGGAAGCGCTGGCCGAGCGGGTGGCTGCGCAACTGCGACACGAGCGGCCGGACGCCAGGCTCCCCGCGCGCGGTTGGCCGTTGTTGGCCGCGGCGGCGGCCGGGTTCCTGTTTGCGGTCGGGATCTTTCGACCCTGGCGCCATGACGAACCGCAGCTCGCTGCCCCGGCCGCGCCGATCGCCCGGCTGGCGGCCGCCACCGGCGCGCCCGAGTTGTTGCCGCGCGAAACGGTTCCATGGTTCACCTGTCCGCCGTCGGCGCCGATCGAGCCGGGGGCCTGCGTGCGGACCGGCCCTGATGCCCGGTGCGAGTTGGATACGCCCACCGGCTGCCAGCTGCGCTTGAACTGCGGCACGGAAGTGCGATTCGACGGCCCTCGCCAAGTCGAATTGCGGCGCGGCCGGCTTTGGTCGAACGTGAGCGAGATGGACCAAACCGTCGACGTCAAACAGGCGCGCGCCAGCGTCGCGGCGCGGCAGGCCCAGTTCGACATCTCGTGCCAGCCGGGCGAAGCGACCCTGACGGTCGTCAAAGGGGCCGCGACGGTGCGGGGAGCGCGAGAACAGCGGACCGTTTCGGCCGGAGAGCAAGTGAAAATCGTGGCGGGCGAGATTTCGGAAGGCCGCCCGCCGCTGGACCCCCTGCTCGACGCAAGTTGGATGAACGAACTGGTTTGCCTGAAAGGTCCGGATAACCCGGAATTGATCGAGCGGGTGGATGACATCCTGGCGCAAATCGGCGAAACGAAGTTGGCGTATCTGTACGAAGACGAGATCCGCCGTCTTGGCGATCGCGCGGTCGGGCCGCTGCTGAAGTTCATCGCCTCGGACCGCTCGCGGTCGGATCCGAAGCGGCGCGACCTCGCGGCGCGCCTCGTCGCCGACCTGGCGCCGTGGCCGGCCACTGCCGATCTGATCGGCTTGCTCGACGACCACAGTCCCATCGTCCGTGAATCGGCGGCCCGTGCGTTGTTTCGCTTGACGGGCCGCGATCTTGGCTACTCGCTCGATCAATGGCGAGACCCTTCGGGGACGATTTCGCATGCCGGGCCTCAAGCCTGGCGCGATTGGTGGGCGGAAAGCCAAAATCGCGAGGGCGGCCTTGCCGCGGAACCGAAATCCAAGGGCGACCCGCCGCCTCCCTTCAAGAAGGCGCGTGGCCCCGCGGACTCCGGGCGAAGCGGCCCCCGCGGCAAGACCTAGGCTCGCCCTACGATTTCGCGAAGGCGGCCACTTTTCGTTGGCAATCTTCGACGAAGACGGCCAAAGAACCAGAAATATTGGCCGTGTTGAGGCTAACGAATCCCGCTTCGCTTACCATATAAGACTGGAACCCGCCCCACGGGCAGGGATAGCGGATTCGCGATTTTCTGGTCCTCAAGCCGCCGATTAAAGCATGCCCGAAGTCACCATGCCGCGCCTGGCGCGAGCGACCGCCCGCCGATTTGCCCTGATTGCCGGCTTGGCGGCGCTGGGCGCCTTGGCCGCCCCCGGGAAGCCGGCGCGCGCGGACGAGCCGGCCGAATTCTTTCGCGGGTTGAATCTTAACGGCCCGCCGGTCGAGATCGACGGCCACGCCTGGGAGGGCAAAGACTCGAAGCACTACCAATCGAGCGATAACGCATTCGAGAACCAAGACGTCCCGCTCGTTCCGGCGACCGATCCCGAGCGAGCCAAGATGATTCGCTCCAGCCGCTGGGGCGGCAACAAGATCGTGCTCTCCGACGCGCCGGCCGGCACGTACTCGGTGTTCCTCTACGTCTGGGAAGACAACGACGCGGAGACGTTCAGCATCGCCGTGAACGGCCGCACGGTCGCCACGGATTACAAAAGCGGCGCCACCGGGCACTGGGACAAGCTCGGCCCGTGGTTCGTCGACGTAACCGACGGCGCGATCACGCTGACCAGCCGCGGCGGCGCCGCGAACTTCTCGGGCATCGAAGTCTGGCGGGGCGAATACGACGTGCCCGGCTCGGCCGACGCCAACGCCGACGGCTTGGCCTTCTTCGAGCAGCGCATTCGCCTGCTGCTCGTGCAGCATTGCTACGAGTGCCACAGCGCCGACGCGAAGCAGGTCGAAGGCGAACTGCGCGTCGATTCGCGGCTCGGGTTGCGGCGCGGCGGCTATGGCGGGCCGGCCGTCGTGCCCGGCGATCCCGGGCAGAGTTTGCTCTTCAAAGCCGTGCGATATGACAATCCGGATCTGCAGATGCCCCCCAAGGCGAAACTTGCCGCGGCGGAGATCGCCGATCTCGAAGCCTGGATCAAACTCGGCGCCCCCGATCCGCGGCAGCCGACGTCCTCCGCTCGGCCCAAGAAAAAAACCATCGACCTCGCCGAAGCGGCGAAGTTCTGGTCGTTTCAGCCGCTAGGCGATCCGCCGGCGCCTCCGGTCGCCGACCAAGGCTGGGCCTACAACGACATCGACCATTTCGTGCTGGCCAAGTTGGCGGAGCATCAGCTCAAGCCGCTGGCCAACGCCGACAAGCGCACGTTGCTGCGCCGGGCGACGTTCGATCTGACCGGCCTGCCCCCGGCTCCGGAGGAAATCGATGCGTTTCTTGCGGACCAATCTCCCGAAGCGTTCGCCAAGGCCGTCGACCGCTTGCTCGATTCGCCCCGTTATGGCGAGCGCTGGGGCCGCCATTGGCTCGACGTCGTGCGCTATGCCGACACGGCCGGCGACAACTCCGATTTTCCGATTCCCCAGATGTTCCTGTATCGCAACTGGGTCATCGACGCCTTCAACCGGGATTTGCCTTACGACCAATTCATTCGCGAGCAGTTGGCGGGCGACCTGCTGCCGGCGGCGAACGAAGAGGCCCGCCGCCAACAGACGATCGCCACGGGCTACATCGCCAACGCCCGACGATTCGGATCGCGCGTCGACGATTATCCCCAGCACCTGACGATCGAAGACACGATCGACAACCTGGGCCGGGCCTACTTAGGGCTGACGATCAACTGCGCCCGCTGCCACGATCACAAGTTCGATCCGATCTCGACCGAGGATTATTACGGTCTCTACGGGTTCTTCCAGAGCACGCGCTATCCCTGGCCGGGAATCGAACTGGAACAAAAGCAGCGCGACCTGGTTCCGCTCGTTTCCGCTGACGAGGCCCAGCGCGCCGCCGAGGCGCACCGGGCCAAACAGCAGCAGCTCGATGCCGAGGCGCAGCGACTGGAAAAAGCCCGCGATGAAGCGACCGACAAGGACGCCAAAGACCGATTGAAAAAAGAAGCCGACGCCGCCCGCACGGCCGCCGGGCGCCACGGCAAGACGCTGCCCGAGATCCCTTGGGCCTACGCCGTGGCCGATGCCGCCAAGATCGAAGACGCGCGCGTGCAATACAAGGGCGACCCCGCCAAAACCGGCGCCCTCGTGCGGCGCCGCTTTCCCTCGGCGCTCGGCGGCTACTCGCTCGAAGCGGGCGATCGCACGAGCGGGCGGCTGAACCTGGCGAGTTGGATCGCCTCGGCCGACAATCCGCTCACGGCCCGCGTGATTGCCAACCGCATCTGGCTGTATCACTTCGGCCAAGGCATCGTGCCCACGCCCAACGACTTCGGCAAGCAAGGCAAACCGCCGACGCATCCCGAACTGCTCGATTGGCTGGCCCGGCGGTTCACCGAGTCGGGCTGGTCGATCAAAGCCATGCACCGCCTGATCATGCGGTCGCACACGTATCAATTGGCGGCCGTGCAAGATCCGGCGGCGATTCCCGGCGATCCGGCGAATGATCTGCTCTCGGGCTTCCGGCGGCGGCGTCTCGACGCCGAGGCGATCCGCGACGCGCTGTTGTTCCTCGGGAAAAACCTCGACGCCTCGCAAGGCGGGCCGCACCCTTTTCCGGCGAGCGCCGAATGGAGCTACACCCAGCACAATCCGTTCAAGGCCGTCTACGAAACCAACCGCCGCAGCGTATATCTGATGACGCAGCGCATTCAGCGGCATCCTTACCTGGCGATCTTCGACGGACCCGACGCCAGCGCCAGCACGCCGCTGCGCTTGACGAGCACCACGCCGCTGCAATCGCTGTATCTGCTCAACGATCCGTTCGTCCACCAGCAGGCCGAACGAATTGCTGCACGGCTCTGCGAAGAACGCTCCGACGACGCCGGCCGGATCGAACGGGCCTATCAATTGCTGCTGGCCCGTTCGCCCGCCTCCGAAGAAGTCTCGGCTGCCGGTGCATTCCTCCAAGCGGCGAAGGCCAAGCTGGAACAAGCCAAGGCGCCGCCGGAACAAGTCGCCTCGCTGGTCTGGCAAAGCTACGTGCGGGCGATGTTACTATTGAACGAATTCGTCTACATCGATTGAGAGCGTTTCCAAGAGCCCCCTCTCCCTTTGGGAGAGGGTTGGGGTGAGGGCAGGCTGACGAGTCAATTCACCCTCACCCAAGGGAAGAGGGAATTATTTCCGCCGGTCCGCCAGTTCTCAGATAGGATCCTAGCCGCAATGAAAGCCCCGCTGACATGAACGCTTTTCGCCATTCGCCCACCCGCCGCGACGTGGTTCGTTCGCTTGCCGCCGGCTCGTTGTTGCTGCCGGGGATGCTCTCGGAGTTGCTGGCCGGCGACGCGGCGACGCAAACCGGCGGCGATGGCCCGCTGGCGCCCAAGGCGCCGCACTTTCCCGGCAAGGCGAAGCGCGTCATCGTGCTGTTCTCGACCGGCGGCGTGTCGCACATGGACACGTTCGACCACAAGCCCGAGTTGTTCAAGGCCGACGGCAAAATGATGGGCGTCGGCGGCGGGTTGTCGAACCAGCAGCGCGTGCTGCTCAAGCCCAGGTGGGAATTCAAGCCGGGCGGCCAATGCGGCACGCTGGTCAGCGATCTGTTTCCGCACGTCCGAGACTGCATGGACGACATCTGCCTGGTCCGCTCGATGAAGTCGGACGACAACGAACACTACCAGGCCACGCTGGCCATGCACACCGGCTCGTTCTTTTTCTCGCGCCCCAGCTTGGGATCGTGGATCAGTTACGGGCTGGGGACCGAGAACCAGAACCTGCCGTCGTTCATCGTGCTGGCGCCGCATCTGCCCTACGCGGGCACGCAAGTCTTCGCCAACGACTTCCTGCCCGCGTATCACCAGGGCACGCGCGTCGTGCCCGGCGCCGAGCCAATCCCCGACTTGCGGCCGCGCGAAACGGCGCCCGGCTTGCAACAAATGGAGCTGGCGCTGGCCGGGGAACTCAACCGCCGGCACCTGCACGACCGGGCCGCCGCCTCCGAACTGGCCGCGCGGATGCAATCGTTCCAGACCGCCTTTCACATGCAGACCGAGGCGGCCGAGGCCTTCGACCTTTCCAAAGAGGACGACGAAACCCTGGCCCTTTACGGGCTGGTCCGAGGCCAAACCGACAGTTTCGCCTGGCAATGCCTGATCGCCCGCCGCCTGGCCCAACGCGGCGTGCGGTTCATCGAACTGATCGACAGCGGATCGTCGGGCAATTGGGATTCGCACGGCAATATGGCCGACCACGCCCCGTTGGCCAAGAAGATCGATCAGCCGATCGCCGCGTTGCTCAAAGACCTGAAGCGCACGGGCATGCTCGACGAGACGCTCGTGATCTGGACTACCGAGTTCGGCCGCACGCCCGGCGTCGACGGCTCTCAGGGCCGCGGCCATCACAGCGCCTGCTTCAGCTCCTGGATGGCCGGCGGCGGCGCCAAGGGAGGAGTCGTCTACGGCGAAACCGATGAACTCGGCGCCACGGTCTCCAAGGACCGCGTGCATGTCCACGATTTTCACGCCACGATCCTGCACCTGTTGGGCTTCGACCACACTCGGCTCACCTATCGCCACGCCGGCCGCGACTATCGGCTGACCGACGTGCATGGGCGGGTGGTCAAGGAACTGCTGGCGTGACGGAAAGCCGATGGATGGCTTTCATGAAAAGGGGATAAGAAGATGCGGAGGAGATAAGGGGATAAAACTCCAACCATGAAAATCCGTCGAACCTCCAGGGGCTTGCGCCCCTGGCTACAATCTTTCGCCGCTACGCGGCTGAATTCCCCGTTCTCGTCGGCGATGCAAGTCCCGTAGGGACGACAGAATGTTGCCAGGGGCGCAAGCCCCTGGGATCAAGTTTTACGATCGACCGATTAGCCCCGTCAGGGGCGAAAGAGACGACGGCACGGTTCAAGACACAATTCTCGCAATCCTGGGATGTAATGCACCCCTATCTCATTGTCATGTCGCTTGCCTTGATGGCCGCGCCGCCGGCGCTCTCGGTGCGGCACGAACAACTGGCCGACCTGGGCGCCGAGCACCTGGCGCAGGCCATCTACCGGCGCACGGCCGACGGCGGCGCGATCGTCGCTTGGGGAGAGCGCGTCGTCCAGTGGCCGCTCGGCGAACGGCGACTGCACGAAGTTTTCGCTCGGCAGCGGGAACTGCATTTCTACAACGGCGGCTGCGCGCTCGACGTCAATGGCGACGGCGCCGACGAAATCGTCGTCTCTCGCGGCCGCACGCGCTCGGGCAGCGATCCGGAGTTGATCTGGCTCGAAGAGCAAACCCCCGGCCAGCCTTGGATCAGCCATCGCATCGATCTCTTGGGCCGCGGACCGATCGCGCCGCACGATATTCACCCATTCGCGGCCAAGCGCCCCGACGGAACGAAGCTGCGCGGCGTGGTCGTCGTGCTCGATCGCCGCGTGCTGGCATGGTATGAAATCCCGCCCGATCCGACGCAAATCTGGCCTCGCCATGAAATCGCCGAACTTCCCCTACGCAGTCAATCGGGCTTGGCCGTCGGCGATCTGGCGGGCCG
>DATNEC010000039.1:0-4098 GCA_035606815.1 Pirellulales bacterium | reverse complement strand
CCCGGCCGTTCGCCGGCGTGCGGCTGATCTTGAAGATTCTGGTGCGCAAGTACAAAGAGTTGGGCGGCGAGCTGCGATTGCGGGCCGGGGTCAGCCGGATCGCCATCGAAAACAATCGGGCCGCGAAAGTCGTGCTCGAAGACGGCACGGAGTTGACGGCCGATCACGTGCTCTCCAGCGCCGGCTGGGCCGAGACGATGCGGCTTTGCGACGACGCGAGCAAGCCGGCCGCGCCCCGCGCCGGCCAATTGTCGTTCACCGAATCGATTTCGGTGCTCGACTGCCAGCCTCGCAGCATCGGCTGCGACCGCACGGTGATTTTTTATAACGACTCGCCCGAATTTCACTGGGAGAAGCCCGACTCGCTGGTCGATCTGCGAAGCGGCGTGATCTGCTCGCCGAACAACTTCGCCTACGGCGAACCTCTTGAAGAAGGCATGATGCGCATTACCTCGCTGGCCAATTTCGACCGCTGGAACGCCCTGAACGAGCGCGAATACGCGCTGGCCAAGCTCCGCCATTACGACGAAACGGTCGCCTCGGCCGTGCGCTTCACGCCCGATTTCCGCAGCCGCGTGATCGCCACCGACATGTTCACGCCGACCACCGTGCGCCGCTTCACCGGCCACGACAACGGGGCCGTCTACGGTTCGCCCGACAAGCATTACGACGGCCGCACGCACCTGAAAAACCTGTTCATCTGCGGGACAGACCAGGGGTTTGTCGGTATCATTGGTTCCATCGTGAGCGGCATTTCGATCGCCAATCAGCACTTGTTGCAATAGCCTACCCCCCGGTTTCATGTCCAAAGATTTCCTCAAAGGCGCCCGCGACGAGTACGACGTCGTGGTCATCGGCAGCGGGCTGGCCGGCCTGACCGCGGCCAACACGCTGGCCAAGTCCGGCCGCTCGGTGCTGCTCTTGGAGCAGCACTATCAGCTCGGCGGCATGGCCACTTGGTTCAAACGCCGCGGCGGCCATATCTTCGATATTTCGTTGCACGGCTTCCCGGCGGGGATGATCAAAAGCTGCAAGCGGTATTGGACGCCGGAGATCGCCGATTCGATCGTGCAACTCAAGAACATCCGCTTCGACAACCCGATGTTTTCGCTGACCACGACCTTCAACCGCGAGGACTTCACGCGGCTGCTGGTCGAGCGGTTCAAGGTGCCGGCCGAGCAGGTCACGGCGTTCTTCGACGCGGCCCGCGGGATGAACTTTTACGACGACCAATCGACCTCGGTCGGCGAGTTGTTCCAAAAATTCTTTCCCGGCCGCGAAGACGTGATTCGCCTCTTGATGGAGCCGATCACCTACGCCAACGGCTCGACGCTGGAAGATCCGGCGATCAGTTACGGGATCGTGTTCTCGAATTTCATGTCGAAGGGCGTGTTCACCTTCGAAGGGGGCACCGACCGGCTGATCGGCCTGATGCGCGACGAACTGCTGAAAAACGGCGTCGACCTGCGGATTCGCTGCGACGTCGAAAAAATCCACGTTCGCCGCGGGCGCGTCGAAGCGGTCACGGTCAACGGCCGCACGATCAAAACCCGTTCCGTGGTCTCGAACGCCAATCTCAAGGCCACCATCTTCAACCTGGTGGGCGAAGAGCAGTTCGACCGCGCGTTCGTCGACCAGGCGAAGGTGGTGCGGCTGAACAATTCGAGCTGCCAGGTTTACATGGCGCTGAAGCCGGGCGAGACAATCGACGAAAGTTGCGGCGATTTGCTGTTCAGCTCGACGGCGCCGTTGTTCCGCACCGAATTGCTGCTCAGCCGCGACGTCACCAGCCGCACCTATTCGTTTTACTATCCGCGCACTCGGCCCGGCAGCGACCGCTCGCTGATCGTCTCAAGCACCAACGCCAACTACGACGACTGGGCGAAGATGTCGGAGGAAGACTACCAGGCCGGCAAGCAAGACCTGATCGAAACGACGCTCGACGCACTGGCCAAGTACGTGCCGGATATCCGCTCCAAGCTCGACCACGTCGAGGCCTCGACGCCGCGCACCTTCGAACACTTCACCAAGCACGTGATGGGGGCCAGCTTCGGCACCAAGTTCGAGGGGCTGGCCGTGAGCCGCGCCGTGCCCGAGCAGGTCGCCGGGCTGTACCATGCCGGCAGCGTGGGCATCATCATGTCGGGCTGGCTGGGGGCGATGAATTACGGCGTGATCGTGGCGAACGACGTCGACGGCTTTTTGCTGAAAAGTGCGCCGATCTCGCCAGTGAGCGAGGCGGCGGCCCCATGAGCCTGGCCGAGATTCACGCCGCGATTCCTCACCGCGAGCCGTTCTTGCTGGTCGACGAAATCGTCGAGTTGGATGCCGATCGCATCGTATGTCGCAAGACCTTCGGCGGCGACGAGTTCTTTTATCAGGGGCATTATCCGCAGTATCCGCTGACGCCCGGCGTGCTGTTGTGCGAAGCGGCAATGCAAGCCGGGGCGATCTTGCTCTCGAAGCACGTCGATCCTTCGCAGGGCGGCGTGCCGGTGGCGACGCGGATGAACGACGTTCGCTTCAAGCGGATGGTGCGGCCCGGCGAGACGATCGAGATCGAGGTCGATCTCGTCGAACGGCTGGCCGATGCCTTTTTTCTCAAAGCCAAAGTTTCCTGCGCCGGCAAAGTCGCCGTGCGGTTCGAATTCGCCTGCACGCTGGCGGAGAGGGAGTGAGGCGCACCACGGAGACACGGAGGACACCGAGAAGAAAGCAGCGCGGTCGAGGCGATTGAACCAAGAATCCTTCTCCGTGACTCCGTGGTGAATTTTCCGGCAATTTGCAAAACATCGCCGCAACGCCTATGGATTTCCTCCAACTCGCCGGTAAATCATTCCTGGTCTTCGGCGTGGCGAACCGCAAGAGCGTGGCCTTTCATATCGGCCAGGTGCTGCGTGAAGCCGGCGCGAACGTCGTCTACGTCGTGCGCTCGCCCGAGCGAAAGGAATCGGTCTCCAAGCTGCTCGGCGACGCGGAGGTCTTCGTTTGCGACGTCGAGCACGAAGATCAAATCGCGCGCCTCCGCGCCGAAATCGGCGAGCGCCGCAAAATCTTTCACGGGCTGGTGCATTCCATCGCCTTCGCCGACTACGAAGACGGCCTGCGCCCCTTTCACGAAACGACCAAGCGGGCTTTTTTAAGGTCGGTCGATATTTCTTGTTATTCGCTGATGGCGCTAGCGCGGGCCTTTCAAGATCTGCTCGACGCCGACGGCTCCGTCGTCACGATTTCGATTTCGACCACGCGGATGGCCAGCGAGAACTACGGCTTCATGGCGCCAGTCAAGGCAGCGCTCGATTCGTCGCTGGTTTTTTTGGCCAAATCGTTCAGCCAGTTTTCGCGAGTGCGATTCAACGCCGTGGCGCCTGGCTTGTTGAAAACCTCGGCTTCGGCCGGCATTCCGGGCTATGTCGATTCGTACCTCTACGCCGAGCAAGCCACGTTGCGCAAGCAGGCCGTGCAGACCGAGGAAGTCGCCAATGCGGCGACGTTTCTCTTAAGTCCGCGCTCCAGCGGCATCAACGCCCAGCGGATCGTCGTCGACGCCGGCATGGAGGTGAATTACTTCGATCGCGAGTTCGTCCGCCGGGCCAGCGAGCACGGCGATCCTCCTCCCTCTCCCCCGGGGAGAGGGCCGGGGTGAGGGCGGGCCGCGAGCAGATTCCCAACCCTCACCTGCCCTCTGCGAAAAGGCAAAGGGTTGCAAAGGCGCCCTTGCCGCGATCGGCCAGATCGACTCAAATCAATCAGCGCAAGCCGATGCGTTGCCGATGTTCTCGCAGAGGTTTCCAGCCATGCTCAGCATACTCGGCCGAAGGGCGAAAACGTGCGACGGCGTCTCGCGCCGCGAAGTGCTGCGTGCGGGCGCTTTGTCGGTCTGCGGCGCCCTGCTCGGCGCGCCGGCTGTCGCCACCGCCGGCGCCAAGCCGCTGGCGCGGGCCAAATCGGTGGTGCTGTTCAATCTGTTCGGCGGCCCCAGCCATATCGACATGTTCGATCTGAAGCCCGACGCCCCGGCGGAAGTCCGCGGCGAGTTCCGGCCGATCGCCACTTCGCTGCCCGGCTTGCAGATTTGCGAGCACATGCCGCGAATCG
>DATNEC010000069.1:0-6852 GCA_035606815.1 Pirellulales bacterium | reverse complement strand
GAACGGCACAATGCCCTTTCGTTCGTTCAACTGACCGACATACAGCAAGCGATAGGCGGTCTCCGCCCCGCGCGTGAGCAAGCCGCGGTCCCAAAGGCCCGGTTCGGTTGTATAGGGCACGCGAGAGATGCGCGACTCGGCAAAGCCGAGCTGCCGCAAGTAGCGCGCGCCGCTGGCGCCGTTGACCAGGATCTGATCGATGAATCGAACGAGCCTGCGGCGCAGCCAGCGCCGCGCCAGCCCGCGGCCGCGCTCCGTGTGCTCCGATAAGCCGACCCAGACCACCAGCGGAACGCCGCGGATGGCTTTGTAGGCGGCGGCCGCCGCCGTGGAGAAGCCTAAGGCCGTGGAAAGCACCACGTCGGGCTGTAGCTTCCACAATTGGCTCAGCGTATTCCACGGCACGTGAACGTGCAGTCGATCGCAAAACCCCGCCGGATGGCACCACGGACGGCGCACGGTCCACGTGCGCAGCACCCGCACGTCGAGCGCGCCCCAGTCGGCCGTCCAAGGGCGGTCCGACTCCATCGGCGTGGAGATCAAGATCGTCAGCCGCTCGACGCGCCGCGAAAGTTCCTCGAATAGCTGCCGCTGGTGCGGCGGAATGAAATTGGTCAACAGCACGACGTGCGCAGGCAAGACGCGGTCGGTTGCGGGGCATTCGCGGACGGGCGCGGCCAGAGAGACGCTCATTTCAAACGACCTCCCTGCGGGCGCCGGCCGGATCGGGCGCGGCCGAGGCGGCCAGCCCGCGCCACACGAGCGCGATCATCCACAGCACGGTGTGCGTTTTGGGCATGGCGCCGAACAGCACCGGCTCGGTGTTGCCGGCGACCAGGACCAGGACCAAAGCCATATCGGGAAAAGCCGCTGGCCAGCGCACGAAGCCAACCATCTGCTGCGCAATCATCGCCGCATAAAGCAAGACGCCGATCAGCCCGGTGGCGACGGCCACGTCGAGCCACAGGTTGTGAGCGTGCAGGGGCAGGAAATCGTCCGACGCGCTGCCCGGATAGCGGTCCAGCACGTAGCGCGAGCAGCCATAGCCGTAGCCGATCACGGGCGAGCGGGCGATCTCATCGACGACGAATCCCCAAACTTCGGTGCGACCCGTCAGGTTGTAGATCTCTTCGATCTTGCCGGAGCGCGAGACTTTTTCGAGCGCGCTGTCCAGACCGCTCGCTTCAACCTTGAGCAACCCCGACTGGAACAGGAGTACGATCGTCGCGGCCAACACGACCGCTGCACAACCACCGACGAGCACAAGTGCGTGACTCAGCCGGCGCCAGGCGAACAGCACCCCGATCGCCAACGCGACCAGCATCGCCGTGCGGCTTTCGGTGAAAGGCAAGGTGAAGAGGGCCAGGGCGATCGGCCCCAGCACGCTCCTCCAACGGACGGCGCCTTCTGTCCGCAGCAGCAGCGACAAGCCGATCGTCCAGGCGGCCATCAGCCCGAGTTGCTGCGCCCCGCCTAAGCCGCCGACGCGATACTTGATCTCTTGCGACGAGATTCTGAATTCCGAGGCGCCGAGCTCCGGATAGAAGAAATAAGCCAGCCACGAAGCGACGAGATAGACGACAAGCGTCGCCAAGATCGTCAGCGCAACGCGGCGGCCGCCCAACTCCGACAGAACCGCAGGCCCAAACAGCAATAGGCACCACAGGGCGAGGCAGCCGGCCGTCGAATGGAGCATGCTTTCGGCCATCGGAACGGTCAATGTGGCCCACGCACAAAACAGCAGGCCCCAAAAGCCGGCCGAGTTCGCAAAACAAGCGAAGGTCTGCGGCAGTTTGGCCAGGCCATAGAGTCCGCAACCGCCGCAGATCGCCAGCCGCAGAAGATCCTCGAAATCGACCGAGAAGCTCTCGCCGTCAACGTGCGCACGCAGATTGGCGTTCAAGAAGAAGACCGCCGCGGCCAGCAGTCCGGCGCCGACGACGACCGGGACCGACCAAACTTGGTCGCGATCGAAATCTCGGTCCAGCGGCAGCGAGCGGATTGCGGAGGAGGCGGTCGTCATGGCGTCGCCTCCACGGCCAGCAGGCCGAAGTCCTTGGCGGCGTTGCGCGCTTGGCGGGCCTCGGCTACGAGCGCCCATAGAATCCAAAGGCCGGCCACGGCCTGCCCGACCGAAGCCCCGATCGGGACGCTCATCTCGCGCCACTGCGAGAAGAGCGCAAAGACCGTGGCCGCCATCGCGAGGCCGCCGGCCACCCGCGCCCACACGCCCGCTGAAGGTTTGCCGCGGCCGCGCAGGTAGCCTTCGGCGACTTGCGAACAACCGTTGATCGCGTAAGCCGGCAGCAGGGCCAAGGCCAAGGGCACGGCGCCTTCGAAACGCGCGCCATAGACCAACATCATCAACGGCTTGAGCATCAACGCGAAGCCGATCGCCGAAACGGCCTGCAGGGCGGCCACGCCGGCGGCGGCGCGGCACATGGCCGAAAGGCTGCACTCTTTCTTGGCCCCCGCATTGAAACTGAAAATCGACAGCGCGTTGGGCGCCACGATCAGCAAGTTGGCCGCCGGAACGGCCGCCGCGTAGTAGCCTTGCACGGTCAACTCGGCCAGCCACAGAATCAGCAGCATGTCGAGACGGTTGAACAGATCGGAGACGGCCAGCGCCGCGGCGTACGGCAGTCCTTCTCGCACGAGCTTGGTCGGCGGCGGACTGGCCGGCCCGCGCCAGGCAAAGCGCGGCTCCGAGCACAGCGTGATCGCCAAGCTCACGAGCGACGAGGCGATCGTCAGTCCGACGATCCGCGGCAGGGAAGCGCCGCCGGCGATCCAGAGCACCGCCAGCGAACAGGGAAATACCAGCGCCGCCATCAGCCGCAGCGCGTTGAATCGCCGATACTCGCCGCGACCTTGGTCGACGGCCAACAGCGCCAGCCGCATCTGCTCGCAAGGCAGCAGCATGGCGCAGGCCAGCCCCAGCGGCGCCAAAAATCGCTTTTCGGCCGGCAGGCCGACGAACAGCAGCACGGCGACGACGGCGATCGTGGCCAGCCCGGCGCCGGCGCCCAGCCTGAGCGCCGAACGGGCGAGCTGTTGATAGTCGTCCGCCCCGCGCGCAGCGCGCCGCGCAATCGCCAGCAGGGCGCCCAGCAGGCCGATGTAGGTCAGCGTCTGGGTGTAGAACGTCACGGCGCTGTATTCGCCGCGGGCCTCGGGGCCGAGCAGTTGCGCCAGCAGCACCCCTTGGACCGCCGTCATCAAAAACACGGTCAGCGACGTGCCGATGGTCTGCACGACGTCGGCCCGGTTGCGCGCGACGCTCAGCGCAGCGGCGGGCCAGCGGCCGATGGCCAACAGCGACCACGCCGCCGAAGGGGACGCGCCGGCTTCCATCGGTTCGCTCAAGGGGGAATTCCTTGCAGGCACGATTCGTCTCTTCGTCGAGCTGTCAGCCGTGGAGCCGTTGACCATTCAGCGCGCCCCTTTACGCAGCAGCACCGCCGGCAAGGTCAAAAGCAGCAGCGTCAGATCTTGCCTCACCCCGCGCCTCGCGACGTATTGCAAATCCATCCGGCACCACTCCGAGAAGGAAACGCGGGAGCGCCCCTTGACCTGCCAGATGCAGGTCAAGCCGGGCGTCACGTCAAGCCTCCGGCGCTGCCAGCCGAGGCATGCCTTCGATTCGTCGCACGGCAGGGGCCGCGGCCCGACCAGCGACATTTCGCCCCGGAGCACGTTCCAAAGCTGCGGCAATTCGTCGATGCTGGTCGAGCGCAAGAAACGTCCGAGGCGCGTGACTCGCGGATCGGCCGCAATCTTGAACGCCGGACCGTCCTGCTCGTTGAACGACAGCAAGTCCGCCTTTTTGCGTTCGGCGTCGACGACCATCGAGCGGAACTTGTACATCGCGAACGGCCGGCCTCCGCGTCCGCTGCGCGTCTGCCTGAAGAGGACGGGCCCCGGCGAGGCGATTTTGATGGCCACCGCCACTGCACCGAACAATGGCGCCAGCAGCGCCAGCCCGGCGCCGGCGCCCAACACGTCGATTGCTCGTTTCCAGGCCGGCAAGGGCCGCGAAAACAGGGCTTCCAGCGGCTCCCCGGAATTCGCTCCGGACGAGATCCGCTCCGCGGCCCTCGGCTGAACTTCGGGAGCGGATCGCTCCTCGCGGTTTTCCAGCCAGTCGGCGGGATAACAATAGACTTTGCACACCGGCAGCGGCTGGTTCGGCGGCACGCTCAGGCAGACGTCGTCCGCCACCTTCCAGGCGCCGGCCGCCGGCGTGCTGGGCAAGATGACGGCAAGCTGCCGGTCGTTCAGCCAGCCCGCCTCGTCGATTAGCCGCAGCCGATGCTTCAACACGCGGGCCAGATACAACAGGGTCGCCTGATCGGATTCGGGATGCCGCGGCGTCAGCGTGATGAGCGTGAACGGATCGCCGTTGCGATCGGTCCGCGCTCGTTCGCATTCGATAAGCCGGTGCAGTTGAGCGGGAGGGTGCAATCCGGCCCAGTCGTTTCTCGGCGGCCGCGCCGCCAGTTTCATCGCCGTTCGCAAAAGCTTTTCGAAACGCATGGCAAGTTATTGAAATCGTGGTGAATGAGTTCGGCGATTGGTCTGAGGCGATCTTCTCGGCCGCTTCTTCTCGGCCGCGGCGCGCGGCGAACCGATCGTCGACCGAAGTAAACTGGCGCCGCGTCTGGCTTGGCTTTCCCGGCCCCGCCTGGGCCGCCCCGAGCCTCGCCGCCCGTCCTGCTACAACGTTCGGTACAGCCACTCCGGCACGTGTCGGCGTCGCTTGTTCAGCACCGCGCCGAGCAATCGCACGTTCGCGCGCCGCAATTGCTCCGTCGTGCGCTCGGCGACTTGCCACCGCACCCGTTCCGCCTCGATCACGAACAAGACCCCGTCCAAAAGACCGGCCAAGCGGTCGTTCGCCCCCGCGTCGTGGACCGCGGGCATGTCGAACACGATCAAATCGAATTCGGCTTGCAATTCGGCCAACAGGGCCTCAAGGCGCTCCGCGACGTCTCCCGCGTGATGCGCTCGGCGGACCGAACCGGCGGCCAGCAACGATAGGCGGGCCGCGCCAGAGGTCTGCAGCGCGAGGGAAAGTTCGGCCGACTCCCATAAAAGGTCCGTCCATCCGGGACCGGGTTCCTGGCCGAACATCCGATGCACGTTGGGCCGCGCGCCATTGGCGTCGACGAGCAGCACGCGCCGCTCGCCGCCGCTGAGGGCCGCGGCGATGGCCAAGTGGGCGGCCGCGGTGCTGACGCCTTCGCCGCCATAGCAACTCGTGACGCCCAGCGTCTTGAGCGCCGGCTCGACGCCGACCGCGGGCCAGCGCAGCCGGCCGAGCAGCGCCTGGTAGTAACCGTGGACTTCCTCGTTGAGAACCAACCGAGAGCAATCCTCGGGAGCGGCGATCAATTCGCGCGAGCGGGTAATCATGATCTCAGTTCCTTCGGTGGACGGCGAAGCGCGCCGCTTTCAAGCGTGGAATCGAAGCCAACGTCATCAACTCGAGGCGGCCTTCGACGTCTTCGGGGGTTCTAAACGAATGGTCGAGGCCCTCCGCCGCCAGGGCCAAGCCCGCCGCGCCAAACACGCCGATCAACAGGCCCAGCGCCAGATTCAAGAGCTTGCGAGGACGGACCGGCTTGGGCTGATAGGTCGCCGGCTGCAAGACGTTGACGTTGGAAATTCGCTCCACTTCGAGCGCCCGGTCGATCCGCGACTGCTCGAAGTTTTCCGAGTAGCGGCGGTAACTCTGATCTTGCAAGTCGAGTTCTCGCTTCAAGCGCGCGATCCGCACGTCGCCGGCGTTGAACTCGGCCAACTCGCTGCGGCTTTGCCGCAATTGCGCCTCCAGCGCTGCGGCCTTTGCTTCCAGCGAAGCCAGCACCGGCTCCTGCGACAGCAGCGAGAGCTTGGTTTCTTCGAAGGCCCGATTTGGGCCGGTGGTCACCTGGCTGCGGGCGCGGTCCTCGCGGTCGAGAATGCTCTGGGCCTGGTCCAGTTGCTTCCGGACTTGGGTCACCGCCGGATGGTCGTCGGTGTACTTCGCCAGCAACTCCTGGTACTTCAATTGCAGACCGTACAACTGTTGCTGCATGCCGTCGGCCGCGTCGTTGGCGAAGCCGACCGTGTGCGCCGTGATTTGCGTTTCTTCCTGGGCCGCAAGACCTTGTCGCAACAACGCGATTTGCGCCTTGGCCGCGGCGACGTCCGCCGAAGCTTGCAACCAGCTCTCTTCGAGCCGCCCGACGCGCTCGACGATGATTTTCCGCTGGTCGTCCGGCGAGGCCAGACCGGTTTCGTTTTTCAGATCCCGCATCTGCTCCTCGCCGCGGGTCAGGTCGCTCCGCAGCCGCTGGGTCTGTTCGGCGAAGAAGTCGTGCGTTCCGGCCGTGCGGTTCATGCGCAAGTGCTGGTCCAGATAGAAGTCGACGAGTTTCGCCACGATCTTCTGCGACAGGGCCGGGCTGGCCGTATCGCAAGAAACCTGAATCACATCCGTCTTCTTGACCGCCTGGATCTCCACCATTTTTTGCAGCTTATGGATCGCCCGGTCGCGAGGAGTGAGCGTTATTCCAGCATTCCCATGAGGCAGCCAATCGGGCAACCAGCTTGCGGATGCTTGGGCCAGACCCCCGGAAGGGGCGTCATCTGCCGTCAAATGGTCGTCTTCCTCGAGAATCGCGGGCGGTCCCAGAGCATCGACGACCTTGTCTAGCAGGACGCGGCTTTCGAGGATTACGATTTCCGAGTTGATTTCATTCTCGCGATTGAGCGGGACCGCAACCGCCGGGGCCTGCCCCATCGTCGCCGTCGGATCGAGGACCACGTTTTCGCGGCCCAGGCGGACAAGCAATCGGGCCTCCGAGC
>DATNEC010000013.1:0-5805 GCA_035606815.1 Pirellulales bacterium | reverse complement strand
ACAGGCAGCGTGAGCGCCTCGAGCGAGTCGGCGCCGACGGCCGCCGAACACTCCAACACCAGCCGGTCGCCCTCGACGCGGTCGAGCGTTCCGCTCAGCCGCGTGCCGTCGGCGCAGGCGATTCGCGCCCGCGGTTCCGGGCCTTCCGCGGGCGGTTCCAGGTGGATGCCGTCGAGTTGCTCCTCGGCGATGCTCGCTTCGCCGTCCGCGGTCGCCACGATGAACTCGCGTCGCTGGGCGTCGTACCGCGAAACCTCGCCATACAGGACCGTTCCGTTGGCGCGCTCGATGCGGGGACGATCGGCGATGAGTTCTCGCGGCGCGGCGCCCTGCAATCGCGAAACGCGCAGCCGATCCAGCCGCAGGCCTCCGCGCTTGTGTTGCAAATAAATGCCCGGCAACACGCGCGAAACATCCTTCGACGTGCGGACGGAAGCCAACAGGGCGCCGCCGCCGGAAAAGACGTGAATTTCCTGCCGCTCTTGATCGACGAGCACGCGCAGGTGCAATCGGCCCTCGGCTTCCAGTCTTTCGACCTTCGCCACGTCCAGGTCGCGCTCGGTTTCGCGCTCGACGACCAATTCGCCGGCAATGACCTCCAAGGAGCAAGCCGGCCACTTCGCCGCCGGATCTTCGCCGGCCCCCAGCGAGAGCACGAAATCGGGCGCGGAATTCCACGACAACTCGAGCTCCACCACGGCCCGCGGCGGCAGCTCGAAGTCGCGATAGAGCGCCGCCGAGGGTTGGTCGGTGGCCAGGCCCCCGCCGTCGTCGCGCCAGGCGTCGGGCCGCGGCAGCGCGCGCCAGTCGCCGACGCCGTTCGGGCCGGCGTACAACAGCGCGGCGTTCTTGCGCGCCCGCTCGATGCGGCGTATCGCCGCGCGTTTCACGCGCACGCGCCCGGCCTGGCTCGATTCCAGCACCACGTCGCCCGCCGTGATGGCGACCAGGCTGCCATATAATACGTCGCCGCCGCCCAAGCTCAGGCAATAGTCGTTCTCGGCCCAGGCCGAAACGTGCGGCCCGGCGAATCGCGCCTCGCGGAGATACAGCAGTTTCGTGTCGAACTGAAACGGCCGCTCGAAGGCCGGCGAGAGCCAACCCAATTCGCCGGACCCGGCCGAATCGGCCAGCGCGCCGGGCAGCAAGTCGCCGTTGCTGAAGATCAGCATGCCCGAGACCGGCGCCGCGGCGGGCGGTTCATCGCCCCGTAACGGCGACCGCGCCGGCAGCGCGGCGAGCAAGAGGGCCGCCAACGACAGCAAGCGACGGTCGATTTGAGTTGCGCTCGAAAACACGATCGGCCTCTTCTCCCCGCCAACGGGCGCCGGGGCTACTTGGATCTCAGCGTTCGTAAATCGGCAAAAAACGATAGTTGACCGCCAGCACCAGCGCCGACATCGCCGTTCCATAGGCCACTCCCTGCTGGCCCGCGAAGCTGCCGTCGGGCTGCTGCGCCTGCTTCAAGCGGCGGATTTGCTGCTTGTTCCACTTCTCCCAAGCGTCCACGTCGCCTTGATAAAGCGCCTGGGCCTGGTAGTAGGCCGTGTATTCCCCATAGTGCGAGATGCCGCCGTGCTGGCTGTTGTTTTTGACGTAGCCGATCGCGGCCGAATACTCTTTGAGATCTTTGCGCCGCGCGATCGCGTAGACCAGCGCGGCGATCGACGAACGGGCCTCGGAGCCGCCGGGGCCGCCGACGCCGCCCGAGTAACCGACGCTGCCGTCGGCGCCGGTCATCTGCTTGTAGTAGGCCAGCGCCCGGTCGATGTTCTTGTCGGGGACTTCGATGCCGGCGTTCCGCGCGGCCAGCAGGCCCACGAACACGGCGCCGCTGACCGACGTGTCGGCGTCTTCGCCGTTGGGGGAATACCGCCAGCCGCCGAACGGGTTCTGGTCTTGCGAGGTGATCGCGCCGCGGACTGCCAACTCCAGCGATTGCCCGATCGAAGGCCGCGCGCCGGCGCCCCCTTCCCACAGGTTCCGATCGTCGACGGCGCCGTAGGCCTCGGCCAGGGCCAGCATGGCGAAGCCGTGGTGGTACATGTTGCCCGGCCCGATGCAGCCGGTGCGGGCGTCTTGCGACTCGATGATGTTTCGCAGCGCCTTGCGGACGTGCCGGCAATAGGGCCCGAAATTCGGGTCTTCGCCCGAAGCCAGCAGCGCCAGCAGGCACAAACCCGTGATGCCGGGGCCTTGCTGGCCCCCCTGCTGCCAGTCGCCCTGTTCGCTTTGGCTGGCGGCCAGGTATTCCAGCGCCCGGTCGTAGCAATCGCGGATTTCCTTCGGCACGGCGGCGCCTTGCCGCAGTTCGGGCAATTGCGCCGCCGCCGGAGCGGCGCATAGGACCGGCGTAAGCAGGGCGAGAGAAACGACGGCAGGCGCGCTCCGAGTGCTGCGGCAATTAGCTCGCGCCGGGTTGCTCAGGGGCGGCGGACGAAGGGCTTCAAACATGAAGTGCGTTCCTGAGACGGTTACGGCACGCGGAGCGTGCCTACTACTTGAGCCTCTGCCGTTCGAATTGTAGCGCCTCTCGCTGCAGCACGATTCTTTTCAGTTCGTTCAGTTTGAGACTCGCCGCGGCCCACTGGTCTTCGTCGAGCGGCCGCCGGATTTCCGATTCCGTCGCCGAAGCCAAGTGGCGCAGCAACAATTCTTCGGAGTCTGGCTCGATTGCGTCGTCCGGCCATGCCGGCAGCCGCTGGCGCAGTATTTCAGCCAGCGCGTCCCACTGCTTCGAGGTCAACAGCGTCCGTTCGTCGAACTCGCGCACAAGCGACTGGACGGCCGCCTCCCCGGCCAACTCGCGGCGCGCTCGCTCGGCGGCCGACAGGCGCCGCCGTTGGTCTTCCGACAGCTTCGCGCCGAGCGCCTTCCGATATCGCGACGATGCTTCGGCAAAAGGATTCAAGGCGGCGGCCGATTCCGCCTTCGACGCCATCCGCAGATTGGCGCCGAGGGCCTTCGCTTGTTGCTGCAACTCGTCGGCTGCTTGGCGACGTTTGTCCTGATAATGCTTGATATCCAGCTTCCCGGCCAAGAGCAGCGTTTCTCGCTGCGACTCGGAGAGCTCGCACGACAAGGCCGCATCGGCGACGAGCAAGTTCAGGTATAGCGCCAGTTCCGCCGGCGGCTCTGCCGACGGGGCAGTCGCGCTCTGGTAGGGAATGACCACGTCGGGGGCCGGCAGTTGCGGACGAATGATCGCGGGGGCCTGCTGCTGAACTGGAATCACAGCCGGCGCGGCAGGCGCCGCGGCGATCCCGCCTTGAACGACGGCGCGTTGGCGGTCGGCCTGCCGCTGTTGCAGCTCGCGCAAGCGAACCGCCTGCCGCTGGAGCTCCTCTTGCTGGACGACGATTTGCCGTTGAAGAGCGGCTCGCTGCTCGACTTGGTTCTGCACGATTCGCCCTTGCCGAACCACGACTCTGCGTTGCACGGCGACTTGCAGGGGTTGCGGATTGGTCCGCAACAGCGTGCGCATCTCGCGCCAGGCGGCCATCTGCGTCGGATTCAAGAGCGGCTCTAGATCGGCATCGAACAAATCGAAGACGCCGCCCAGGCCGCAAGCCTTGGCCCGTTGCAGCGGCGTGGCGGCCGCGCCGGGCGATTGGCTGCCCGAGGCGATCTGTCCCCAGGCCGGTTTCCAATTGGCTGCGAGATAGCCGCGGAACCGCTCGCGCTCGTCCGGCGAAAGCAGCATCGCCTCGTCGATCGCCGCCAGAGTGGCCAGCAAGTCGGCCTCGTGCGCTTTCCGCCCGATTCGCTCGCGCTCCGCTTGCAGCTTCGCGGAGAGTTCTTCGGGCAGCGCCTTCCGCACGGCGGCATCCAATTGCCCGCGGAGGATGCCGTCGGGAATAAACGCTTGGGCGACCCCCTGCGCGTCGATCACCACGACTTGTCCGTCGATGACCCCCAGCCTTTGGACCGGGGAGGCCGGCGCCGCGGCCGCTCGGTTTGCCGCAGGCGCTTGCAAGGCTTTCGCAAACTTTTCGAAGACGTCCAGCCCCGCCTTGTCGAGCGCGGCCTGTTGTGCGGGCGTCAACTCGCAGGCGCGGCCGATGAATTGCAGTTCGCTTTTGACCCGCCCGAGGAACAATTCGAGCGAGTTCTCGGCGCGCGCATTTTGCCCTCTGCCTTGGTTGATGATTAAATCGTTGATCAACATATCGCGCGGCAAAACGGGCGCTCGTTCCTGCTGCGCAGCCGCCAAGCAGCACCAGAAAACTGCCGGCCCATAGAAGGCCGCGATCAGGCCGCATCGCAATCTACCCATGCGATTTCTCCTTATTGCTTCTTCGGCCGGCTTTCCAAGCGGTTGAAATACTCGTCCAGGCCCGCGCGGAATTCTTCGGGCAGAACGCGGCCCGCTTCGCCGGAGGTCTGCGGCACGTCGCGAACGTCGGCGCGTGCCTTTTCGTTCGCGCCGCTGCCGATCAAGGCCAGCGCGGGCTGCTCGGCCGGATCTTTCGCGCCGCCGCCGCCCGGAGTGCTGCCGCCTCCGCCGCCCCCCTGCGGATTGCAGCGCTTGGCCTGCAACAGCAGCTCGATGATCTCGGTCTCGGCCGCGATCGCCGCCGGGCCGGTGTCGGGCTGCGCCAGAATTCCGGCGGTCTCGATCATCACGCGGCTGACTTCGCCGAGCAACTTGATTTCCGGACCAAACTCTTCGGCGCCGTCGGGCAAGTCGACGAGCCGCTGCGTCACGGCCTCGACGCGCTTCTGCAGGTCGCCCTGCGTCGTGGAAAGCTTGGCGGCCTGCTGTTCGTAATCGTCGCTCTCGATGGCCGGGCGCGACTGCTCGGCGACTCGCGTCTCGTCTCGCAGATTGATTTCCCCCTCGAGAATTTGCATGATTTCCAACACGATCGACGGCGGCAAACTGCCGCGCGATTTGCCGCCCGGTCAGTGGCCGTCGTTGCGCGGATCGACCAGGTCTTCGGCCCAGCGATCGAGCGTGTCCGACCAATACTCGCACTGGGCGATCGACAGGCCCGTCTCCTTGGGCAGCTCTTCGCCGACCCGCGCCAGCTTGTCGACGACGTCAAGTTGCTTCATTTCATCGCTGACGACCTTGAACTTGGTTTGCCGGCGCCGCTCGTAATAGGCCAGCATGTCGTCGAGGATCTGGCCCACGCTTTCCGAGACCCCCTTTTGCCGCTCGGCCAGCTTGCCGAGGAGGGTCTGGCTGTCGGCCGAGAGCATCACGTCGGGCACGCCGAACTCGCCCGAGACGCGATCGCTCAGATCGCCGGCGACTTGCGTTTCTTTTCGCGAGGCGGCCTTTAGACGCTTCAAAAACGTGCTGCCTTCGAGGTTGGCCAGGATGCGGTTCAATTCGTCGGAGACCTTTTCGAATTCGGCCAACAGGTCTTCCTGCTGGCGGACGGCTTCGTCGACTTGTTCGCGGGCCGGCGGGCAAGCGTCGCTCGACTTGGAATTGCCGCCCGTGAGCGTCGTGACGGGCAGTCCGAGACGCGGCGCCGATGGCTTGGCGGGCGGCGATTCGCTCCCCTCCTTGGGCTTGTTCTGCATCTGCGAACTCTCCACGTCGACCAGCGACGGCGCCGGCGGCTTGGGAGGTTCTGGCTTGGCGTCCGCCGGCTTCGCCGGAGCGCCGCCGCCCGCTCGGATTTGCCCGACTTTCGGTCCCGACGGCGAAGGCGGTTTGGACGCCAGCGAGGGCGCTGCGGCGGCCTGCTTCAGCAAGTCGGCGACGCTCGGCATGCGGTTGGCCGAAATGTCTTTGAGCACTTGCAGCATCTCGGCCCATTTCTCCAAGTGGCCGGCGCCGAACTGCGGATT
>DATNEC010000011.1:0-13431 GCA_035606815.1 Pirellulales bacterium | reverse complement strand
CGCTCGCCGCGGTTATCGCACGCTCAGCGGCGGCAAGATCTATCACGCGCTGCGCGGGCCCGGCAAGGACGAGCCGCAGGGAGCGGAGTTCGACGCCTGGGGGCCGCCGGGAGGCGTCGGCTCTCGTCCGCCGAGCAAGCTCGTGCCGCCGACGCCGATGGGAGATCATCCGCTGGTCGATTGGGGCGTCTGGCCGCTCGACAATGACGATACCGGCAAAGGCGACTATGTCGTGGCGAATTGGGCCGTCGAGCAAATCAAGAACTTGCCCAAGGACCAGCCGTTCTTTTTGGGCGCCGGTTTCTTTCTGCCGCACGTGCCTTGCTACGCCACGCAGAAGTGGTTCGATCTGTACCCCGACGACGACTCAGTGCTGCCGCCGGTCAAGGAAGACGACCGCGCCGACACGCCCCGATTTTCTTGGTACTTGCACTGGAACTTGCCAGAGCCGCGGCTGAAGTGGGTCCGTGAGTCGGGCCAGTGGCGCAACCTGGTGCGCTCCTACCTGGCCTGCACCAGCTTCGTCGACAGCCAGGTGGGCCGCCTGCTCGACGCTCTGGAAACCTCGGGCCGCGCCGAGAATACCGTCGTCGTGTTGTGGGGCGATCACGGCTGGCACCTCGGCGAAAAACAGATCACCGGCAAGAACACGTTGTGGGAGCGTTCCACGCGCGTGCCCTTGATCTTCGCCGGTCCCGGCGTCACGCCGGGCAAGGTTTGCGGAACGCCGGTCGAACTGCTCGACATCTATCCCACGCTGGTCGAACTGTGCGGCTTGCCGCGCAAAGACGACTTGGAAGGCCATAGCCTCGCGGCCCAATTGCAAGACGCCGGCGCCGAGCGCCGCTGGCCGGCGATCACCACGCACAACCAGGGCAACCACGCCGTCCGCACGGATAAATGGCGCTACATCCGCTACGCCGACGGCTCGCAGGAGTTGTATGACTTGCAGCGCGATCCCGGCGAATATGAGAATCTGGCTCTTCAGCCGCGGCGTCGTCCGGTGATCGACGAGCTTTCGCGTTGGCTGCCGAAGAAAGACGTCGGCCCGGCGCGCGGCAGCGCGAGCCGAGTGCTGACGCTCTACGACAAGACGCCGGTCTGGGAAGGCCGGCCGATCAAGCCCGACGATCCGATCCCGGAGTGAAATCCTTCTAATAAAGATCCCACAGCCATGAATTACCGGATTTTCTTTTCGGCTTTGCTCTTGGGCGGCATTTCCGTCTCAGAGCTGCCTGGCGCGGCGCCCGAGCGGCCGAATATCTTGTTTTGCTTTGCCGACGACTGGGGCCGCTATGCCAGCGCCTACGCTGAGGTGGACGGCCGGCCTTCGCCGAACCAGGTCGTGAAGACGCCCAACATCGACCGCCTGGCGCGCGAAGGCGTGCTGTTCAAAAACGCGTTCGTCACCGCGCCTTCGTGTACTCCTTGTCGCAGTTCGCTGCTCTCCGGCCAGTATTTCTTTCGCACCGGACGGGGAGCGATTTTGCAAGGCGCCGAGTGGAACCCGAACATTCCGAGCTTTCCGCTGTTGTTGAACGAGGCGGGCTATCATCTGGGCGAGACCTACAAGGTTTGGAGCCCCGGCACGCCCAACGACGCGCCATTCGGGGCGGGCAAGTTCGCTTATGAAAAGGCTGGCGGGGCGTTCAACAATTTCTCGGAGAACGTCACGCGCCTCCTCGCCGCCGGCACGCCGCTGGAAGAAGCCAAGCAAAAGCTGTACGGCGAAATCCGCGGCAACTTCGAGGCCTTTCTCAAAGCCCGGCCTGGCGACCAGCCGTTTTGCTATTGGTTCGGTCCGACCAACGTGCATCGCCTCTGGGAAAAAGGCTCGGGCGAAGCGCTGTGGGGCATCGATCCCGAATCGTTGGCCGGCAAGCTGCCGAAGTTTCTGCCCGACGTGCCCAAAGTGCGCCAGGACTTCGCCGATTACCTGGGCGAGATTCAAGCCTTCGATGCCGCCGTGGGCCTGCTCACGGCGAAGCTGGAAGAGATCGGCGAGTTGGACAATACATTGATCGTCGTCAGCGGCGACCACGGGGCGCCCGGCTTTCCGGGCGGCAAGTGCAACCTCTACGATTTGGGCGTCGGCGTGGCGCTGGTCGCGAAGTGGCCGGGCGGCAAGGGGGGACGCGTCGTCGACGATTTCGTGAACCTGATGGATCTGGCCCCCACGTTTCTCGAGGCCGCCGGCCTCTCCCCGCCCGACGTGATGACCGGCCGCAGTCTGCTCGACGTGCTCAAGTCGGACCGCTCGGGCCAGGTCGATGCCGAGCGGACCTGGGTCGTGACCGGTCGCGAACGCCACGTCGCGGCGGCGCGCGAAGACAACTTGCCCTACCCGCAACGGGCCTTGCGCACGCAGGATTTTCTTTACATTCGCAACTTCAAGCCCGATCGCTGGCCGCTCGGCGCGCCCTACGCCGTCACCGAAACCGCGGCGCCCTCGGCGAAGGAATTGGAAAACAACACGTTTGCGGCTTTTCCCGACATGGACGCCAGCCCGACGAAAGCCTGGCTGGTGGCCCATCGCCACGACTCGCAGCGGAAATGGCAATACGACTACGCCTTTGCCAAGCGTCCGGGCGAGGAGCTTTACGACCTGCGCAAAGACCCGGACGAAATAACCAACGTGGCGGCCGATCCAGTCTATGCCAAAATGAAGCGCGAGCTTGCCGGCCGGCTGCTAAAAACGCTGGCCGATGCCGGCGACCCGCGCGTGACGGGCGATGGCGAAACCTTCGAGCGCTCGCCGTTTACCGATCCTCAACCGCCGGCGGCGGCTCGCGGCGGCAAAAACAAGGGGGCGAAGGCCAAGTAGGCGGAGCGATTGTCGTTAAAGTGTTCAGGCAGAGCATTTGAGTACGATGATTGTGTGACCTCCAAAAACGGAGTACATTTGGATCGGGGGTGGCGGCCTGCATAAGTCAAGGGAGAGTCAGTCATGACAGAGGCCAAGCCGCTGCAAAAAGAGCTTGAAACCTACGAGAAGCACAAGGACGAATTGATCGAAAAGGCGGAGGGAAAATTTGTGTTGGTGCATGGCGACCAAGTCGCCGGCATCTGGGGAACTTACGAAGACGCCTTAAAGGCAGGATATGAGAAGTTCGGTCTCTCTTCTTTCCTTGTCAAGCAGGTGCTGCGAATCGAGCGCGTTCAATTCGTGACCAGAGCAATTGCGGCATGCCCATCTTGACTGTGCCCATTTTGGCGGAAGGCCCGCTTGTGGAGTGCGCTGTCGGCGTAAGCGAGTCGCGACGCGCAGCGCTTGAGGCTGTCAATCAGGCGGTTCCTTCGTTTATGAGGATTCGCGCCCTGATTGACACAGGCGCATCAATGACCGCTGTGGATCCAAGCGTCATCGAGCATCTTCAGTTGGTTCCCACTGGCAGCGGTCAAATACATACTGCGTCCAGCGGGGATATTCCGCATGCCTGTTATCAGTACGACGTCGCTCTAGCGATATTCATGGATAGCCCAGAAGTCCATGTTGTTTCAATGACGATCCCGGTCATGGAGATTCCGCTTGCCCAAGCTGGATTTCAGGCGCTAATCGGGCGAGACGTGCTCTCCTACGGGATAATGTTTTATTCCGGCGACAGGGCTCAACTCACCCTGAGCTTTTAGATAAAAACATGCAGCTTGGTTCCCAAGCCGCCCTTCGATTACAGCAGAGGTTCCCGTGTATCTGAAGATGGCCAAACGCGTGCTTTTGGAGACCGACAAGCGATTGGTCTGGAAGCTGGCCTGGAACATGGGCTTCAAGGGGATGCGGTCGGTGCAGCGGTACAAGCGCCGGCTGAAGCGCGGCGAGTATTTTCCGCCGTTTCTCTATATCTCGATCATCAATAGCTGCAATCTGCGCTGCCAGGGCTGCTGGGTCGACGTGGCGGCCGAACGGCAGACGATCGACGTGGCGGCCATGAACCGGCTGATCGGTGAGGCCAAGGCGGCCGGCAACAGCTTCTTCGGCATCCTGGGGGGCGAACCGTTCATGCACCCCGAGTTGCTGGAGATTCTCGGCCAGCATCCGGACTGCTACTTCCAGGTGTTCACCAACGGGCAACTGATCACCGACGAAATCGCCAAGGAGTTGCGGCGGCTGGGCAACGTCACGCCCTTGGTCAGCATCGAAGGGACGGAGATCGTCAGCGACCAGCGGCGCGGCCGGCAGGGCGTGTTCACGCGCTCGATGGCCGGCTTGCAGAATTGCCTGAACAACAAGGTGCTGACCGGCGTTTGCACGAGCCTCTGCCGCACCAACATCGACGACCTGCTGACCGAGGCCTGGGTCGACCGGCTGATCGAGATGGGGGCTATGTATCTCTGGTATCACGTCTACCGCCCGGTCGGTCCCGACTCGAACCCCGACTTGGCCCTCTCGCCCGAAGAGCAGCGCCGGGCGCGGCAGTTCGTGGTCGACATGCGCGTCAAGAAGCCGATCGGCATCATCGACGCCTATTACGACGATCGCGGGCAGGCGCTGTGCCCGGCGGCGACCGGCATCAGCCACCACATCAGCCCCTGGGGCGACATCGAGCCGTGCCCGATCGTGCAGTTCGCCAAGGAATCGATCCACGACGAGCGGCCGTTGGTCGAAAAGTTTCAGCAGTCGGCGTTCTTGCGAGATTTCCGCGAGCTGGCCTCTTCGTCGACGCGGGGCTGCATCGTGCTCGAGCGGCCCGACCTATTGAAAGATCTCGTCGAGCGGCACGGCGCCCGCGACACGACGGCCCGGCGGGCCGCGCTCGCGGAACTGGAAAACATGCAATCGCGGCCTTCGCAATACGCCCCGGGCCAGGAGATTCCGGAGAAGAGTTGGGCGTACCGCTTCGTCAAGAAGCACTGGTTCAACGACTTTGGCGCCTACGCCGGCCGCACGCTGCCCCCGCCGCCCAAGGCGCCCGGCGGGGGATCGACGAGTTTTGGGGCTGCGTTACCGATCATCGAAGCTTAAGCCGGCGGGTAGGTAGGACGGACCTCCTGGTCAGTCGTCCCCGGCGACGGACTTGGAAGTCCGTCCTACGGCCGCGCGGACAACAGCTTCGTCACCAGCGCCTCGACTTCGCGCTCGTCGCCGGCGCGGTATCCGGTCCAGGCGCCGCGAACGATTCCGCCTTCATCGAGCACGAGCGTCGTCGGATAGGAAAAAAAGGGAGTGCGGAGCAAGCTTTGCACCGCCAAGCGCGTCGTCTCGCCGGGATCGAAGTACGTCGGCAACTCGAAATGGCGCCGCCGAAGAAACTCCGCTGTTTCCTCGTGGAGCGCCGAGAGATTGGAATCATCCCCCGCGGGACACGACACCGCGAACAATTGAAACCGCCGATCGCGGCGAAACTTTTCTCGCAGCGCCACGACGTGCGGAAGCTCCTCCTGGCACGGCGGGCACCAGGTTCCCCAAAAGTTGAGCACCGTCACGCGCCCTTGCAACGCTCGCTCTCCAGCGGCTTGCCCGGCCCCGGAGAGCGGCTCAAGTTCCAGCCGGGCGAGCGGCTTACCCAATGCCTGGGCGTTTTGGCCATTTCCCGGGGGGCGAAGCAGCGAATTCGCCAGCAGGGCGACCGCCAGCGCCGCCAAGACCAGCCAGAACCAAAATCCGCCGCTGCGGCGGGGTGCGTCGTTCGTCATCGAGTTTCCGTCGTTCGCCGGCATGGCCGAGACGCCCCCGAGTGGATTCATCGCGGGCAGGGCAATCATTAACTGCTTGGCAATTATATGCTTGCCGCGTCCAGCCGGCCGATTTTCTGCACGTTCTTGGCCAAACCGATACAATGGATGGTTCGCCGGCGGTGCAGTCGTAATGACTTCCGATCGATTCAGCCGGCCAGATCGATCGTTTCCACGAGGGTTCGATGACGGCGGCTACCTGGTTATTCATGCTGTTGATGGTCGGGTGCAATGCCGTGTTCGCCGCCTACGAAATCGCCCTGGCCAGCATTTCCGTCGGCCGCCTGAAAGCGCTGGCCGACCAGCACCGCCGCGGCGCGCGCGCGGCGTTGTTGATGAAGCAAAACATGGAGGCCAGCCTGGCCGCGCTGCAATTGGGCATTACCCTGGTCGGGGCGATCGCCGCGGCCACCGGCGGCGCCGGCGCCGACGAGGCGATCGCCCCCAAGCTGGCGGGCTGGCTGGGCGTCTCGGAATGGACCAGCGAGGTCTTGGCGTTGGCGGTGGTGGTCGTGCCGTTGAGCGCGGTCACGATCGTCGTCGGCGAGTTGATTCCCAAGGTCTTCGCCTTGAAGAACAAGGAATGGGTCTGCCTGCGACTGTCGGCGCCGATGGCCGCTCTGTCGATGGTCGTGTATCCGGCCGTGTGGGTGCTCGAAGGCTCGGTCAAAGCCCTGTTGACCTGGAGCGAGCGGCGCTGGCAGCCGACTTTCGAAGGTCACAAGGCCGAAGTCACCGAAATGCAGGAACTGCGGGCGGTGGTGGCCCTGGCCCGCACGTCGCGGCTGATCGGCGGCCAGGAAGAAAAGATCATTCTGGGCGCTGCCCGGCTGTCGAGCCGATCGATCTCCGAGATCATGATTCCGACCCGCGACATCATCACGCTCGACCTGGCCCACAGCATGTCGCAAAGCCTGGTCGTGGCCCACGCCGACATGCATACGCGGTTTCCCGTCTGCACCGAGCCGGGCAATCCGCAAACCATCTGCGGCTATGTGAATTTCAAGGACATCGTCTCCGAACTCCGGCTCAGCCCCGATCAACCCTCGCTGCGCGGCATCATGCGTTTCATGCCCGAATTGTCCGAGCAGCTTTCGATCGCTTCGAGCTTGCAGCGGATGATCCACGAACACGTCCACATCGCCTTGGTGCGCGATCGGGGCGGAAAGATCGTCGGCATGGTCACGATGGAAGACATTTTGGAGGAGTTGGTCGGCGATATCGAAGACGAATACGACCGGGCGCCCAGCCATATTTCCGAAGGCGGGGCCGGTTGGGTGGTCGGGGGCGGAGTCACTCTCGATCGGCTGGAACAAGTCGCCGGAGTGCGCATCGATCGGCAGGATCTACCGCCCGATTGCCGCACGCTGCACGATTGGGTCGCCGCGCTGCTCAAGCGACCCGTTCACGGCGGCGACATCGTCAGGGCTTCGGGGTTGCGCGTGTTGGTGCGCAAGCTGCGCCGGCAGCGCGTGTTGGAGGCGCAAGTTTCGCGAGACGAGACGGCCGTCTCCCCGCCGCGCGAGCCGCAGCCGGATGCCAGAGAACAAGTGACAGGCAATAGGGCAGTGGGTTAAAGTTGTGCTGGCGGGCTAGTCGGGACTGGGATCAATGGTCTCCGCCTCCTCGGCAACCGGAGCCGCTTGGTGTCGTGGATAAGACGGCTTGGGTTCGCGAACGGCGTCCATCGCCAGGCTAATTCGCATGGTCGCTGGCCGCCAGCAGAAGCGTGATGCCCCAATGACTCGCCGAATTCAGTTCAGTTTGAGCCGGTTATTTCTGGCAACAATTTGCACTTGGCGGGGCGCGTGAGCTGAGTACCGGTGGCCTCTTCTCTAATCCACCGAATCGGCGGATCGCAAGCGCGCGGCGGGGACGCAAACTACCGCGAGGGAGCGCCACGGCGAAGAAATCGGGCAGAGAAGAGGCCACCGGTACTTCTTTGCGGCGCATCTGGATGCTTCCCTCAAGAGTTGGCTGAAGGAGCTTTCGTCGCTAAACCGATCGTGCCATAATTTCAGTTCACGCTGAACCAACACACAACTGGCAGGCGACAATGGGGCGGAGAGGACAGTAAGCCAAACGATAAGCGGACGGGTCGCGCTTCTTCCTGTAACCTGTTCCCTATTTCTCCCATGCGCTACGAAGTCGAACGTAAATACCGAGTCGCCGACCTTCCCGCCCTGCTGTCGCGCCTGGCGGAGTTGGGAGCGAAACCCGGCGAAGCGGAATCGCAAGCAGACTGCTACTACGCGCATCCTTCGCGGGATTTCGCGGCGACCGACGAGGCGCTGCGTCTGCGCCGCTCGGGCGAGGCCAACCGGATCACCTACAAAGGTCCGAAGGTCGATTCGCAAAGCAAGACCCGTCGCGAGCTTGAATTGGATTTGCCCGCGGGCGACGGCGAGCTGGCCAAGTTCGGGAAGTTGCTCGAAGCGCTCGGCTTTCGCCCCGTCGCGACGGTCTGCAAGCGGCGCCGCAAGGCCGCGTTGGCGTGGCAGGGGCAAGACGTGGAAGTCTCGCTCGACGAGGTCGAGCGGGTCGGATCGTTCGTCGAATTGGAGTTAGGCGCCGACGACGCCGGCTTGCCGCGCGCCGAACGCTTGCTGGCCTCGCTCGCCCAAAAGCTGCAACTCGACGGCGGCGAGCGCCGCAGCTACCTGGAACTGCTGCTGGAGGCGCAGGGCCCCGGATCGGCTTGATTTTCTGCCGGGATTTGCCTTGCATCCGCCCCGCGTTCTGGGCAGAATACGTCGTATGACTCCGACCCGCGATTTCTATTTTGGTTATTGGTTTAGCTTTACCCCGTCGGGTCGCGGGGCTGGAGGAGGTTTCGAGCAGTAACCTCAACCACAGCGACATTAGCAAGCCCCGAGACCTCAGCGGTCGCCGGGGCTTTTTTATTGCCGGCTCGCCAAAATCCCCAGCGCCAACTTACACAGTCAACTTGCCCAATCAGCTTACGCAACTCAGGAGTTCGTCCAGTGATCGTCGTCATGAAACGCAATGCCAGCCCGGCGGAGGTGGAACACATGGTCCAGAGAGTCGAAAGCTTGGGGTTGAAGGCCCACGTGCTGCGCGGCGTCGAGCGGACGGTCATCGCCGCCATCGGCGCCGAGCGCGACGGCCAGAAAGAATCGTTGGAAAGCGGTACGGGCGTGGCCGAAGTGATGCCGATCTTGGCGCCGTACAAGATCGCCAGCCGAGAGCTCAAAAGCGAGCCGACCGTCGTCACGGCCGGCAGCCTGAAGGTCGGCGGCAAGCACCTGGGCGTCATCGCCGGGCCGTGCTCCGTCGAAAACGAGCAGCAAATTCTGGCCTGCGCCCGCGCCGTCAAGGCGGCCGGCGCCACGGCCTTGCGCGGCGGGGCCTTCAAGCCGCGAACAAGCCCCTATAGTTTCCAGGGCTTGAAGGAAGAAGGGCTCAAACTGCTGGCCGCCGCCCGCGAGGCGACCGGCCTGGCGATCGTCACCGAAGTTCTGGCGACCGAGGACGTCGAACTCGTGGCGCGCTACGCCGACGTGCTGCAAATTGGCGCCCGCAACATGCAAAATTATCGATTGTTGGAAGCCGTGGGCAAGGTCGAGCAGCCGGTGCTGCTGAAGCGCGGCCCGAGCGCGACGATGGAAGAATTGCTGTTGGCCGCCGAATACATTCTGGACGGCGGCAACCCCAACGTGATGCTCTGCGAACGCGGCATTCGGACGTTCGAATCGCACACGCGGTTCACGCTGCCCTTGGCCTCGGTCCCCTATCTGCATGCCAAAACGCACCTGCCGGTCGTCGTCGATCCGAGCCACGGCACCGGGCACACGTACTTGGTGCCGCAGATGGCGGCGGCGAGCGTGGCGGCGGGCGCCGACGGGCTGATTCTGGAAGTCCATCCCGACCCGGAGAACGCCATGAGCGACGGCTACCAGTCGCTCAACTTCGACCAGTTCCAGCAGACGGTCGAGCTTTGCCGCAAGGTGGCCCAGGCGCTGGGCAAGCAGATGTAGGATCGCCTTAGTACGGATACGCGCCGCGCGCGCTTTGCTGATTCAGCGGCCACGTCTGAGGATATGCTTGCGGCCGCGAATTCTGCGAGGGCTGTCCGTCCGCTGGCGGCGGCGAGCCGGGTTGGGCCGGGGGCGAGACCGCGGCCGGCGGCGGTTGATTACCCGATGGGGGATTTCCGTACTGCTGCGGTTGATACTGCTGCGGTTGATACTGCGACAGGTGGGACCGTTGAGCGACGTACTGCGGCGCCGCTTGATTGCCATACGGCTGAGGCGCTGGATTGCCGTACTGGGGCGGCGCCGCGGAAGTTGGATAGGCCGTCATTTGGGCCGTCGGAGATTGCGCCGGCGGTCCCTGATAGCCACCCATCGCGGGACCGCGTTGCAATGGCGGTTGCGGCTGCCCGTATTGGTTCGGCGCCGAACTATTCGTCACCGGAAACGGCTGCGACGGCGGCGCCGCCAGGGCTTGCTGCCGCTGAAGTTGTTGCTGATAAGCCGCCACGCTATCGTTGCGGCCGCCGGCGATGTCGGCCGGGGCGCCTTGGCTGGACGCCGGGCGAACGTAGGACACCAACTTTCCTTCGTGCCGGACGCGCTCGATGAAAGCATCGAGTTCGGGCACCTGGCGCCAGTTCTTGCGAATGATCTTCCCGTCGAGCCGAGTGAAGACCTCGATCCCCGGCGTCGGCGCCGGGCCGTATTGGAAATAGCCGCTGTTGGCCAGGCCGCCGACCAGCAGGTCCAATTGTTCCTTGGACACGTCCAGCGCCCAAGCTTCTCGGACTCCGCTGTCGTAAACCATGCCAGGCAGGATGTCGTTCATGGCGTCCTTGAAGGAACCGACTATGTGTTGAAAGGTCGATTGGCCCGCGCCGGAGCTTGTCTTTTCAGGACGGCCGTCCGCTTCGACGATGACCTCGGCCAGGGCGAACCCGGCCCGGCCGTTCGGATGAGGATATTGCACCGAGAGCCGCGCCTTCGAGCGGTCGGGCAAGGGGCTGCTGGGCAGTTGCTGATAGGAGACTTGCTGGCCTTCGATGCGGGCCGTCTGGATAGGCTGGCTAAGCCGGCCCGTATCGACTTGATAGGTGAGCTGCGCCGATTGAAAGCGGCCCGAGGCGGCGTCGATTTGCACGCTGCGCGGATTCAGGCTTTGGCAGCCCGACGCGCCGGCCAGCGACACGACCGCCAGCGAAACGGCCCCCAGAACCCATCCCCCTCGCATCGGCCTCACCGGTAGTCCTCGCGTATCGGATGAAACACGTCCAGGGCCTTGACCGGCTTGGGACCGGCAATGACCTTGTGTTTGACTCCTCCGGGAATGCGCCAGATCATGCCGGGCCCCACCTTGCGCGATTCCCCCCCAATGATGAATTCGGCCTCTCCTTCGAGCATCATCCCCATCTGCTCGTGAGGGTGGCTATGCTCTTCAACGACCGCATGCGGCTCGAATTCGACCAGCGACAGCATCACCGAATCGCCGTAAGTCGTGAAAATATCGACCCCAGGGAAAATTCGATGATGCGAGCAATCTTTTTTATCGACGTAAAATCCGGGCATCTTGAACTATCCGCCTTTCTGGCATTCTTCCTCGATCACTAACAATCGGTTGTATTTCGCCAGCCGTTCGCTGCGCTGGATCGAGCCGATTTTGATCAACTCGGCGGAGGCGCCGACGGCCAGATCGGCGATCGTCGAGTCCTCGGTTTCGCCGCTGCGCGCCGAAACGACGCGTCCATAACCGGCGGTTTGGGCGACTTGCATGGCCTGCAGGGTCTCGCTCAGCGTGCCAATCTGGTTGACTTTGATCAGCACGCTGTTGGCCGCGCCCAGTGCGATGCCGCGCTCGATGCGCTCGGGGTTCGTGGCGAACAGGTCGTCGCCGACGAGTTTCACCCGCTGACCGAGCCGCTCGGTCAGCTCTTGCCAGCCGCTCCAATCCTCTTCGGCCAAGCCGTCTTCAATGCTCGTGATGGGAAACTCGTCGACGAGCGCCTCCAACTGGTCGATCATCTCGGCGCTGGTCAGCCGGGCATCGCCCGTGGCCCGCAGACGATAATGCGAACCGTCGAAGAAGTGGCTGCTGGCCACGTCGATCGCGATCGTCACGTCATCTCGGGGGCGCAGCCCGGCGGACTCGATCGCGCGGACCACGAAAGCCGCCGCCTCGCGATTGCCGGGCAGCCGCGGGCCATAGCCCCCCTCGTCGCCTACCAGGCGTCCTTCGTAGCCCGCCTTCGACAACAGTTCGCCGAGCCGGCGCGCGATGCGCACGATCCATTCCAGCCCGACGCGATAACTCGCAGCGCCGACGGGCATGATCAAGAAATCCTGGAAATCGAGATTGCCGCCGGCATGCAATCCGCCCGAAATCATATTGGTCATCGGCAGCGGCATTCTCGGTTCGCGCCCTTCCGGCGCCGGCGTCTGACTCGCCTCGTTCGGCAAAGCGCGCCAAAGCTGGTTCAGATGCCGGTAGAGCGGGATTCGGAGATCCGCCGCGGCGGCGTGGGCCGCCGCCAGCGAGACGCCGAGCAGAGCGTTGGCGCCCAGTCGCGACTTGTGCGGCGTACCGTCCAGTTCGCAGAGCCGCGCGTCGATGGCCGCTTGCTCCGCCGGATCGAGACCCCTGACCGCCGGCGCCAGCACGGCATTGACGTTGCCGACCGCTTTGAGCACGCCGCGGCCGTCGTAGCGGGCGGGATCTCCGTCGCGCAACTCGTGCGCCTCGGCCTTGCCGGTGCTAGCGCCCGCCGGGACGATCGCTTTGCCCATCGCACCCGATGCGCAGTGTATTTCGACTTCAATCGTCGGATTGCCGCGGCTATCGAGCACTTCGCGGGCGTGGATTTTGGAGATTTGGGTCACGTCTGGAATTCTCGCTGTTCAGAATTCTCGCTGTTCAATCGTCCGCCGCCGTTCGGGGTTCTTCGTCGGAAGACATTTCTAGCAAGGGATCGGCCGCTTGTTCAATCACTCGCATCGTGCGCCAGCGACCCTGCATGAATCGCAGTTGGAAAATCACGCCCAACAGGCAGACCCAAGCGGTCACCGAAACCCACGACCAAAGCAAGCCGTAGCCGAACCAGTGTACGCCGACCCACGTCATGGCGACGGGCAATGCCGAGGCGCCCAGCGTCGTGACCAGCACGAACCTCGTGTCGCCGGCGCCTTTGATGGCGGCCGAGAACACGATATTCATGGCGTCGAACAAACAGTAGAACGCCACGAAGCGGAGCAGCACCACCGTCAACTCGCGCAGCTCGGTGAAACGCTCGCGGCCGACCTCGGCCTCGTAGGCCAGCAGCAGCCATTCGGGAGCGAAGACATACAGTGATCCGACCAAGGCCATCAGCCCGGCGGCGATCGTGAAGGCCGACCACGTGGCGCGGGCCGCCAACGCCGGACGGTTCTCGCCGAGATACTGGCCGACGAGGGTGCCCGTCGCGATGCCGATGCCATAGACCGGCATGAACGCCAGGCTGTTCACGTTGAAGGCCAGGTTCGACGCGGCCAGTTCCTGCGCTCCAAGCTGCCCGACCATCAACAAGTAGAAGCTGAAGGCCCCGACCTCGAAAAAGTATTGCAGCCCGTTGGGAAAACCGAACCACAGCAGCCGGCCGAACAGTTGCCGGTCGAAGCGGCAGCCGGCGACGGTCTTGTACAGTTCTCGGTAGCTCGGGCGAAACCACAGGGCCAGATAAATCGCCGCGCGGGCCAGCGTGGCGACCGTCGTGGCCCAAGCGGCGCCGGCGGCGCC
>DATNEC010000001.1:0-6341 GCA_035606815.1 Pirellulales bacterium | reverse complement strand
ATCACCGCCACGTCCCATTCGATGTCCAAGACGTACCCTGTTTCAGCCTTTTTTGAAGGAGATCAGGGGATGCTGAGGAGATTGGGGGATGAAAACAAGCATCTTTTCAAGAAACCCGATCCCCTCATCTCCTCCGCATCTCCCCATCTCCTTATGAAAACGGTCGAGTTGGGCATTCACTTTGCCTGCAAAGCGCCCGCGGCGACCGAGGCGTTATCTTCAATGCGATAGAGATGCGTGCGGGTCCGCAGGATCAGCGCCCCGTCGATCGCCGCCGGCGAAGCCATGAAGCCGGCGTCGAGCTTGTTTTTGGCCAGTTGCTTGAACGCTCGGCCGGCTTCGATGACGGTCGTTTCGCCGCCTTCGCTAAAGAAATAAACCTGGCCGGCCCCATAGAGCGACGATGCGGAAAAGGAGCCGCCCAGCCGTTGCCGCCAGCACTCTTTTCCGGTCTTCGCGTCGAGGCACGTCGCAATGCCGGCGTCGCTCACCAAATACAACTCGTCGCCCACGAGCAACGGCGACGGATTGGCAGGCACGTGCTGCGTCACTTTCCAGACGACGTTCGTGGAAGTCACGTCGCCCTGGCCCTCGGGCCGGACCGCCCACAACTCGGGTTTCATGTATCCGGTGCAAATGTAGAGCAGGCCACCGCCGAAAATGGGCCGCGGTACGTTCGAGAAGCCGGGCGAATACTTGATGGTCCAGCGCTCGGCGCCGGTCGCCGGATCGTAGGCGAACAGTCGCTGTGCGGCCGGACTGATCAATAGCGGCCCGGCCGCGGCATCGATGACCAACGGCGTGCAAAACGCCTTACGGAAATCGCTGATCGGCGGCGTCTCGCCGGAACGCTCGGTTTTCCAGGCGAGTTTGCCCGTATGCTTGTCCAGCGCGGCGATGTACTGGTGATCGCGGCCGTCGCAATGCACGATCAGCAAGTCTCGCCACAGGATCGGCGAGCTGCCCGGCCCCTCCTGATGATCGACTTGCAAATCCCGGTTCGTCCACAATGTCTTGCCGTCGACGGTCGAAACGCAAGCCGTGCCCGACGAGCCGAAATGAACGTAGACTCGATCGCCGTCGAGCACCGGCGTCGGCGAGGCGTGGCTGTTCTTGCCGTTGACGTGCGGCGCCGTTTCGGTGCGCAGCACCTCGCCTTGCCGCACGATTTCGCCCCTCTTGACGTCGATCGCGGCTACCCACAGCGAGCGCCCCTCTTCGAGCGCGTAGGTCAACCAGACCAGGCCGTGACCAATGACCGGAGACGAATGCCCGCTGCCGGGGATGGCGGTTTTCCAAGCGACGTTGTGCGACTCGCTCCATTCGGTCGGCAGCTTCGCGGCATGGGCATGGCCTTGGCCGCCGGGACCGCGGAATTGGGGCCAAACGTCCTCGGCGAGCGACGATCCGGGCCGCATCGCCCACAAGGCCAGCGCCAGCCAGCACGAAATTCCGCGATAGCCCATCGATCGCTCCGGGGTTTGACTGCGAGCCGTGGAGATTGCCAGCCGCCAGTATATCCCGGGTCTTTGCGATTGTCTCGATCCGGCGGGGACCGCTCCAGGATCGATATTCATGAGGATCGATATCGCCGCACGAGTTTTCATTTCGGCGACCGGTCCCCGGCGGCGTTTGCCGAGAAACAAGGCTTTTTCGAGGATGCAAGTCGCCGCCTGGCGAGGCACTGGAGACATTTCAGACCTGATATTGTGCATCTAGGACCGATTCGATCGTGCCTTCCGCAACGACGCCCCTTGGCGACTGCCGCGAATTGCAGGCCCGCACGTCGTTCGTCGCGCGAGACGAGCGATATTTTGGCCGAGGCGTATCGATCCTGGCTTTCGGCCATTTCGACTCACGGGAGGACCGCGAAGCGCAGACGCCTGACGCTACCGCTTCGGCGGCTTGGTTTACAAGCCAAGCCGCGCCGCTAAAAATCCCGAGCAAGCATCTCCGCGACGTCGATTGCGCGTCGGGCGCCGCCTATCGGACGATCACGTCGTCGTACTCTTCGAGCAGCTCTCGAACGGTGGGCGGCTGCGGCCGTTCATGCGCTCGGAACCAGAAAAAATTCTCGTGCTGACCGGGCTCGATCATCTCGCCGACCTGGCAGCCGAGCAGTTCCAGCCGGTTGCGGATTTCGTGGGCTTGGGCCTTGATGAGCTCATCGGCGCCAGGCCGATTCATGAAGCCCAGCTTGATGCCTTGCGTACCCATCGGCACGCAGTTCACGAAGATATGCGGGAGGCGGTCCACGGCGCCGTCGCCCGCCAAGCCGAGACGCTGGCGAAGTTGTCGCTCGACCGCCCGGACCGATTTCCGAGGCATGCCCCCCGCCTCAAGCCGTCCCAGCGATTGCAGCAATCGCGGCAAACGGTCCTCTTCGGGCAATGAGCCGAGCAGCTCCGCCAGCGATTCGGTGGGAAAGTAAATGTTGTCCATCCTGGATCACATCAACGAAAAAAAGCCACCGGGGGCTAGCTAAGCCGCCGTGGCTTGAAAGCGGTCGATAGGCCCCGACCGACCAGCATTCTATCGGCACTTTGCCGCCGCCGACTCCGGCAAGCCGTTTGGCCGCCGGGTTGTGCCGATTGCAACGAAGGCGCCGGGCAGGGTGCTCGACTAACGGACCCTTCCGCCGCTCAGGCCCTTCTGGCTTTGCGCAAGACTTCTTTGGCGCGCGCGGTGTTCCCCTTCTTCCCGGCACGGCCCTGTTTGGCCGGAGATTTTCTGGCCGCACGGGCCGCAGGGGCCTTCAGGCTCTTGCGCAGCGCATCCATCAGGTTGACCACGCGAGGCTCCTCTTCCTCGGGCGGGGCTACGATTTCGCGCCCTTCGACCTTGGCCTCGATCAATTCGGAGAACTTTTCGGTGTATGTGTCCTGGTATTGCGCAAGGTCCGCGTCGTCGGAAGCGATCTGTTGAATCAACATCCGCGCCAGCCGCAGCTCGTCGGCGGAAATTTTCACGTCCGGCGCCTGGTCGCGCATCGAAGCAACGGGCTTGAGCTGGCTGGCGAAATACAGGTACGAGACGACCAGCAGGCCGTCGACCGGGCGGATCAACGTCATCTGGTCGCGGCCGGCGATCGAGGCCTGGGCAATGGCGCACCGCCCCTCCGCTTCCATCGCCCGGCACAGCACGGCGTAGGGCTTCTCTCCGCCGGCGCCGTCGGGCAGCAGATAGATGTTTCGGCCGCTAAAGTAAAGCGGATCGATCGCGGCCAGCGGGACCAGTTTTTCGATGGTGATGGTTTTCTCGCTGCTTGTCCGCAGCCCGCTGCGCTCGGCCTGGTCGACGATCACGTACTGCCCCTTTTCGTATTCATACGCCATCACGATCTCGTCGCCGGGCACCTCTCCGTGGATCGGACAGATTTTCTTGTAGCGGATGCGGCTCTTGCACTCTGCATGAAGTTGGTGCAGATGGACTTCGCCGCCGCCGCTGGCCGCCGCCGGGACCGCAACCACCGGCGCCGACACTAAACTCAATCGTAAATAACCTTTCCAGCTTACCGCCGCCATGATTCCATCGCCTCGATTACCCGCCGTCGCCTGAGAGATACGCGTGCTAGCAATGCTAGCAGCAAACCGCGGACCCAAATTCGGCGGGGCGGAGGGAAAAGCTGCGATGTGACCCTGCCGCCTTGGGCCGGGGCATGTTGATGTAACCCAGCCGCCCTTGGCCGGGACGGCCGTGCCACAAGCTCGCGGCGGCCCCTTGACCTTCGCGGGGACGAATGTTATCCACCCTAGCGTGAAGTATGAACCCTTGCTGCACATCGTGCTCTTTCAGCCCGAGATTCCCCACAACACCGGCGCCGTGGGCCGCACGTGCGTGGCGACTGGCTGCAAACTGTGGCTGGTGCGCCCATTAGGTTTCCGCGTCGACGACTATTATCTCCGGCGCGCGGGACTCGACTACTGGGAACATCTCGAATGGGAGGCGGTCGACGATTGGGCGGCCCTTTGCGGCCGGCTGCCGATGCGGGCGCCTTATTGCTTCAGCAAGACCGCCGCGCAAAGCTATACCACGGTGAATTTCGAGCCGGGCGACGTGCTGGTGTTCGGCAGCGAATCAAGCGGCTTGCCGCCGAGCCTGATGGACGAGCACCGCCAGCGGCTGTTGCGAATTCCCATTCGTCCGCAGGCCCGCAGCCTGAATTTGTCGAACTCGGTCGCCGTGGCCGTGTTCGAAGCCCGGCGGCAGTGGGATGCCGCCGAGGACCGCCGAAAGTGATCCGCAATCCTTCTTCCTCGTGAGCGAACCGCCATGCCGTCGATATCCGCCGCCGCCCTGACCGATTTCGCCGTCGAACTTCTCGCCGCCGGAGGCGTCGGCTGCGCCGAGGCGAACTCGGTCGCCGAAAGCCTGGTCGGCGCCAACCTGCGAGGGCACGATTCGCACGGCGTGATGCGAATTCCCTACTATCTCGATACCGTCACCAAAGGCGAGGTCGTTCCGGGCGCCGAGTTCAAGACGCTCAACGAGACGGCGACGTTGCTGGTCGCCGACGGCGGTTGGGGCTTCGGCCAGACGCAAGCCCGGCGGCTGATGGACCGCTTGATCGCAAAGGCCAAGGCGGCCGGCGTCGGCATCGGCACGTTGATTCGCTGCGGCCACATCGGGCGATTGGGAGAATATTGCGAGCAGGCGGCGGCGGCCGGGTTGGTCTCGATGATCATGGTCAACACCCACGGCCATGCGCGTCGCGTCGCTCCGGTCGGCGGCAAGGCGCCGCGGCTGGGCACGAACCCGCTGGCTTTCGGCGCTCCCAACGGCGACGCCCCATTGGTGCTCGACTTCGGCACCAGCGCCACGGCCGAAGGCAAGGTGCGCGTCAAGAAAATCGCCGGGCAACCATGCCCCGACGGCTGGCTGCTCGACAGCGAAGGGCGTCCGACGAACGATCCGAACACGCTCTATGCGAATCCGCCGGGCACGATCTTGCCGATGGGCGGATCGCAGGCCTATAAGGGCTTCGGCCTCGCTTTGATGGTCGAGATTTTCGCCGGCGCCCTCTCGGGCGGAGTCACGATCCGCGAGCGGCCCATCAATCAGAACGGCAACTGCGTATTCATGCAGGCTCTCGACCCCGACCACCTAGGCGGCGCCGGCCACTTCGCCGCCGAAGTCTCGCAGTTGGCGGCGTTCATGCGGAGCTGTCCGCGCGTGGAAGGGTCCGACGAAATTCAACTTCCCGGCGATCCCGAGCGCCGGGTGCTGGCCCAGCGAACGAAGTCGGGAGTGCCGTTGGACGACGGCAATTGGGCGCAGCTCGCGGCGCTGGCCGACAAGTTGGGCGTGAAGGTGCCGGCGTGAAGACAGGAGACCGGAGAGAAATTTGGTCCCAATCTTGGCCTCGCTTCCCAACCACCAATTCGCCCTCATCCCCACACGGCCCAGGCGATGGCCAGCAAATAAATCGACAACAGCAGCCACCAGGCAAGTTGAATCACCATCGGCGGCCCCTTGATGAGCGAGAGCGCAACCATGCCTACGAGGGTCGCCAATCCGGTGACGCCCGCGAAAATCGACCGCGGCAGATAATTGCCCAGCGCCAAGACGACCGACGCGAAGGTCACCAGTGCAAACAAACCGGCGAGCGTAAAGCGGCGATCTTCATCAGTCTGGTCGTGCCTCGACGTCGGGCCCGAGGTTTCTCGTTCAACCGGTTCGTCGAAATCGTCGAGCATGGGCCTGTTCCACGGCCGATCGATGGGCGCCGACCACGAATGGCTGCATCCCCTCAGCCTTCGCCGCCCGTGTCGCAAGTCAGCGCCTCTTGAATCAGCTTCATCTCGCGCCGGTTATGGTCGTTGAGCCGATCCAAGACTGCGAGGAGCCCTTGGCAAAGTTCGTCGAAGCTCGCTGCATCGTCCGATTCGAGATGCCGCAAACTGTGCAGGCAGCCGCGCAGGTTCCGGCGCATCTGATCGTGCTCTTGGCGCAGCGAAGCGGTCTTGTCGTGCAGATGCGGATGCGATTCGGTGACGACAGCCATGTAGCCGTCGTACTCTTCCAGGTCGAACACGTGTTCCAAATGCCGCTGAAACGATTCTCCGATGAACCGCAGGCTGGCCAGCTTGCGAGACAAATCTTCGCCGGTCAACTTCCACTCCATCGTGGCGCGCAGCGCGCCAGCGATGTGCTTGAGCATCTCGTGCTCGATATAGGCTTGCTGGGCGACGTCGTCTTGAGCCATGTTCGTCCTCCCTCGCGCATTGGTCTGGCGCCACCCTAATTTTCGACGGGGTCAAGACAAAAGGCAAGCCTCGCGGAACGAGGTGCAGCTTCGATCCGGGGCCGTGCCGTCGCTGGTTGGCCTAGAATTCCTCGGG
>DATNEC010000700.1:0-4532 GCA_035606815.1 Pirellulales bacterium | reverse complement strand
CGAGTTCTTCATGACCCAGATCAGCGCCATCCTGCGGGCCGGCGCCGAGCAGCCCGGCGAAGGGCGCCAGGTGCGGCTATTGTTTCCGATGATCACCACGTTGGAAGAAATGCGGCGAGTGCGATCGATGGTCCATCGCGCGCAGCGAAGGCTGCACAGCGAGGGCCGCGCCGTCGGCGACGTGCCGATCGGGTTGATGGTGGAAGTGCCCGCCGCCGCCATTTCGATTCGCTCGCTGCTGACGGTGGTGGATTTCGTCTCGATCGGCTCCAACGATCTCGTGCAATATCTGATGGCCGCCGACCGCGATAATCCCAAGGTCAGCCACCTCTGCCAGCCCTTAAGTCCCGCGGTGCTGCGCGTGCTGGCCAAGGTGATCGACGCTTGCCGCGAGGCGCAAAAGCCGGTCACGCTGTGCGGCGAAATGGCCGGGCAGCCGCGGGCCTTCGTGCTGCTGTACGCGATGGGCCTGCGCAGCTTCAGCATGAGCCCGGCGTTCATCCCGACGATCAAGGAATTGGCCAGCCATCTGACCGAAGAGCGGACCGGCAAGATTTACCGGCACGCCATGAAACTGAAAACGACGGGGCACGTGCTGCGCTACATGAGCGAGCAACTCGACCAATTGGCGCCGAATTTGAAGCTGATGAATTCGGCGTGAGGCGTTGGATATGACAGCGTTAGAACCCCTCGCGGAGAAGCAAGACGATGCAAGACGCGGGTCTGTCTTTCTTGGCATCGCAGTTAGGCTACCAGCTTCCTGCGTTGCTGGTGTACTTGGTCGGCGCGCTCGCCGTGGCGTTTATGCGCCGCGCCCGCGCGCCGTCGCTGCTGGCCCTGGCTGGCACGGCCGTATTACTGATTTCGGCCGTCGCGGCCTCCGCGTTTCAGGCGTATCTGCTTCACTTACAGCAGGCCGGAGGGCGCGACGACGAGACCCGCCAATTGATGCAGGCCGTGGGCATCGCAGCCAGTTGCATCCGCGCGGGCGGGCTGGCATTGCTGGTCGCCGCCATCTTCGTCGGTCGCGGCGCCGCCGCTCAGACCGAACCCGATATCTTCGAGCCTAATTCGTAAACTTGGCAGAGCGCGGGGCGCGAAACAAACTGCATTGTAACGCAGGCGCGGCTTGGGCGCTGAGCTTGGCGCCCAAGCCGCCCGAGCGTTATTCTCAATCGCCGGCGCGCGAGCGGCAGGCGCTCGAATGGAGGAAAATCACGATCGATACGCCGCGCGGAAATATCGATGGGTCCGCGCGACGAACCGCGCCGTTGCCGCGATTCAGGCCGATCACCCGCCGGGCGCCGCAACGGCAAACGCGATATATCGACTCTGAAATGCGATATATCGACTCTGAAATGCCCCGATTTTCTGGCGCCGAGGCGGCCCCTGTCGTGAAGAAGCCTGGATTTCTCGGCAAAAGCGCCACCCCGGCCGCGGACGAAATGAAAAACCGCGCGGCAATATCGATCCTCATGGATATCGACCATCGAGCGGCCGTTTCCGCGAAAGGACTCGATGCGACGAAAGCATAGTTCACAACCCGGCGATCGGCTCGCCGTGATAGATCGGATGCGGGCGATCGAGATCGTCCTGCCAGACGGCCACGTCGGGGATGCCCAACGCGCGATAGATCGTGGCGGCCATGTTCTCGGGCTTTTGCGGCTGCGTGGCCGGAAAGGCGCCCAACTTGTCCGACGAGCCGATCGCCGCGCCGCCCCGCACGCCCCCGCCGGCGAAAAACACGCTCTGCACGGCCCCCCAGTGATCGCGGCCGGGCTTCTTGTAGAACTGCGAGAGGTGCGAAATCTTCGGCGTCCGGCCGAACTCGCCCGCCATCACGATCAACGTGCCGTCCAACATGCCGCTTTCCGACAAATCGTCGAGCAAAGCCGAGAGGGCCTTGTCGGTCGGCGGGAGCAGCTTATCTTTCAGGTGCGGGAAGGCTTCGCCATGCGTGTCCCAGCTTTCATTGTTTCCCAGGTTGACTTGCACCAGGTTCACGCCCGCCTCGACCAGTCGCCGCGCCATCAACAGCGACCAGCCGAAGCTGTTGCGGCCGTAGCGGTCCTGCGTCTTGTCGTCGGCCTTCGTGATGTCGAAGGCGCGGCGGACCTCGTCGTCGGCCAACAACGAAATGGCCGCCTGGCGATGGCGGTCGAAATCTTCGGTGGCCGCCGATTGCTCCAACTGTCGCCGCTGCCGCTCGATTTCGGCGAGCAATCCCAACCGGCCGCCGAAGCGGCCCATCGCCAGCCCTTCGGGCAGGCTCAAGTTCGGCGCCTGAAAGATGCGGTTGTCGGCGATGCCGCGGGTCTGGTGGTCGAAGCTGTATTCCGGAAAGGCGCCGTACGACCGAGGGTGAAACGGCGACGCGTCGATGAACCACGGATCGCGCCGCGAGCCCATCTGGCCGGCGAATTGGCCGGGAATCACGCGCCCCGTGTTGTGGATCAGCCGTTCGGGCAGCGCCACGGCCGGCGGCAAGTTGTCGCTACGGGCCGGCGTGGCATCGCCGGCGATGGCCGCGATCGACGGCCAATCGGTGGCTTGCGGCTTGCTCGCGTTGAATGCCGGCGGCGCTTGCGAGCGGCCCGTGAGCATGATGCAGTGCCCGAGCGAATGGTCGTTGCTGGGGTGCGTCAGCGACCGGCAGACGGCCCACAAATGGCTGCGTTGGGCCAGCAGCGGCAGATGCTCGCAGATCTGAAGGCCGGGCGTGCGCGTGGCGATCGGGCTGAATTCGCCGCGCACCGTGTCGGGCGCGTCGGGCTTAGGGTCGAAGCTGTCGTGCTGCGCCAGGCCGCCGGACAGAAAGATGTAGATGCAGGCCCTGGCTTTCGGCAGCCTGCCGGGCAGCGAGCCGTCGGGCGCCGCGGCGGCCCGCAGCGCGGTCAGATGATTGCCGCCCAGGCCCAGCAGACCCACGGCGCCCGCTTGGATCGCGGCGCGGCGCGGCAGTCGCGGATGCTGCGGCCATCGCGGATCGTGCTGGAACACCCTGGCATCTCCTGTTCGGCCCCGCCGAGAAAGCATGGTCGGCGGCTGGCGATTCGCCCGGCGGCCGGCCGTCACATCTCGGGCATTATCTTAACCGATTGGATCGCGGGGCCTCAAGAAAAGTCGGCCCGCATAGTTTGTAGGGAACGCCCTCCGCGGCGTTCCGGGAGGCGCCAACCGAGTGACTTCCCGCGGTTCGCGGAACGCCGCGGAGGGCGTTCCCTACAGGACACAAGAGTCTTCCTCTTGGCTCCGGTTCGAATCGTATCACCAGCCGCCGCCGAGTGGTTGCGGGGGTTGGGGAGGCGAGCTAGTCTGTGGGCGCAAAACGCCTTCGCCGAAGGCGGCTTCGCCTGCCGGACGCAAGCCCGGCGAAAAAACCAACTGGGAGGACTCGCCGATGCTCGCTCGCACGTATTGCCTTTCCATCACGATGGCGTTGGGCTGCCTGGCCGCGGTCGGCGCGGCGGCTGACGACGCGCCCATTCCGGGCATCGGCCCGAAGGGCGAAATCGTCAAGCTCCACACCGGCTTCGCCTTCACCGAAGGGCCCGCCGCCGACGCCCACGGAAACGTGTTCTTCAGCGACATTCCCAATTCGCGAATTCACAAAGTCGACGCGGCGGGCAAGCTTTCGATCTTCCGCGAGCCGTCGAACCACACCAACGGCACGATGTTCAACGCCGAGGGCGAACTGGTTTGCGCGGAGATGGACGGCCGCATCAGCGCCGTGGCCCGCGACGGCAAGACGGCCCGGCCGCTGGCCGAAACGTATCAGGGCAATCGCTTCAACGCCCCCAACGACCTGGTCATCGACCGCTCGGGCGGCGTGTACTTCACCGACCCTCACTTCCGCGCGCCCGAAGTGTTGCCGCAGGGCGTGACGGCCGTGTATTACATCGCGGCCGACGGCAAAGTCAGCCGGCTGATCGACGACCTGAAGGCGCCCAACGGGGTGATCCTCTCGCCCGACGAGAAGACGCTGTACGTCATACCGAGCATGCAGGAAGAGATGATGGCCTATCCGGTCGAGGGGCCCGGCAAGCTCGGCAAGGGCCGCGTCTTTTGCCGCACCAAGCAAGCCGAAGGCAAGCAAGGGACCGGCGGCGACGGGCTGACGATCGACACCAAGGGAAATCTCTACATCGCCACCGGCTTGGGCTTGCAGGTCTTCAGCGCGGAAGGCAAGTTGCTGGGCATCATCGCTTTCCCGGAAGTCCCGGCCAATGTCACTTTCGGAGGCAAGGACCACCGGACGCTGTATGTGACCGCTCGCACTTCGCTTTACACGGCGCCGATGGAAGCCCAGGGGCACGTGTTCGCCGAGAAAAAGTAGCTTAAGAGCGCGTGACGACAGCCGCGGCAGGTCAGACTTTGCAGCCTTGCCGTCCGTCAGGCTGGAAAGCCGGGCCCGCGCGTGTTGTTGGCGGCCCAGGCAGAGTTGCAATTCGCCGCCGGGCCGCTATGCTATCGTCAAGAAAAAACGGGTAGTTTTTCGAAGATCCGAAGCTGACGGCCCGCGATGAGCTACG
>DATNEC010000696.1:0-8119 GCA_035606815.1 Pirellulales bacterium | reverse complement strand
GAATACCCACCGCTCGCAATCCAGATGGCGCATTCTCGATCGCAACGCTCTCGTTCGGCGTCTGGCCAGCCTGCCTCGGCGTTTTTTCCCGCGGCCGAGTTGGCTTCGCCCGACGGATTGATCGGCGTGGGGGGCGAACTGACGCCAGAATGGTTGCTGGACGCCTATCGCCACGGCATTTTCCCGTGGCCTTTCAATGACGAGCAATTGGCTTGGTGGTCGCCCGATCCGCGCGCGATTATCGAGATCGACGGCCTGCACATTTCGCGCCGCCTGGCGCGAACCTTGCGCGGCGGGCAGTTTCAGGTCAGTTGCGATCGGGCCTTCGCCGACGTGATCGAAGGCTGCGCCACCGCGCAGCGCCGCCGCTTTGCAACCTGGCTGACGCCGGAGATGAGCGCCGCCTACAAACATCTGCACGAGCTAGGCCATGCGCACAGCATCGAGGTCTGGCGCGACGGCCAGTTGGCGGGCGGAACTTACGGCATCGCCGTGGGCGGACTGTTCGCGGCAGAGTCGATGTTCTACCGCATTCGCGACGCTTCGAAGATCGCCCTGGTCCATTTGCTGGGACACCTCAAAGCGCGCGGCTACGAATTGCTCGACATTCAACAGCTTACGCCGCACACCGAAAGCCTGGGGGCGACCGAGATTCCTCGCCGCGCCTTTCTGGCCCGGCTGGCGCAGGCGCTGGATCGAGACGTAACCTTCGGCGAAACGCTGGAACCGGCGCCGCATGAAGAGAGGGGCTGACGATTTATCCCCGGCTTTTTCATCATGTACGAGGACGGCGTCAAGGCCGGCTGCCCGCCGACGCTAACCGCTCCGTCGACAACGGCGCGGGCTGCACTGTTTTGCCCGCCTTCAAATCGAGCCATTGCCGGCGGGCCACGGCTTTGAGCGGGTGGTCGAATGGCGCCGATGCGATCAGTCCCAAAATCAGCTTCGCCGCTTGAGGCTGCTTTTGTTCCAGCAACCGCTGGGCGTGGTCGAATCGTTGAGTGTTGATCGTCGTCCACAACAGCGAGGCCAGTTCGCCCGGGGGAGTATCGCGCCGGATCGGCGCGATTTCGCGTCCCTGGCTGTCCGCCAAGACCATGGTCGGCATCGTGCGCTCGGCCAATTCATAGGCCGGCAAGTGCGTCAGGCTCGAAAGCGCCGCAAGCTGATCGATCGGCAACGAGATTACCACGCAGCTTCGGAGCGGGCCGCGCACGGACGGGGGAGCGAATTGATCGAACGCTGTGCTGCTCGAGCTCGTCGCGTCGGCGTAGAAGACCAGGAGGATCGGCAGGCCCTCTTTGTTTGCCTTTTCCAGGCCCGCGGCGGCGGTCAATACGCCGTAGCGGTTGTCGGCGATCTTCTCGTTGCCCAGCCCGGTGAAGACGGCGGCTTGCACCTTGGGCAGGGGTTCGAGCGGCAACTGGGCGAGCAGTCCATGCACGGGGTCGCCGGCTTGGGCTTGATGGGCGGCCGCCACGAGTTGGGCGTCGTGCCGCCAATCGCGTTTGCCGCCGCGAAGCTGATCTTCGACCCGCACCGCCCACTGGGCCTCCGAAAGCAGCTTTTGTGCGGAAACCGGCCCGACGACGGCGTTCAGGACGTAGCCCTCGGGAGTGCAGAAATAGCCCGCCACATTGCCGCCGTTCTTTTGGACTTTGCCGTCGACTTTCGTCGCGGTGAAATCGCCGACTTGCTGATAAGCCGACGCGAAGTGCTCGCCGAAATACTCGCCGACCTGGGGGTCCGACAGGGCGCCCGCCCTGAATTTCTGGGCGTTGTTTCACGTGAATTCGGTGTTGGTGAAATCGCCCGAAAGCTGGATCAGAAACACGAGCTTCGACTCTTTCGCGGCCAGCTTGCCTGCCGCTTCGGGAGTGTCGGACCAGTCGATTGTGGTCCCATAACGATGATCGTTGCTCGCCAAGCCCTCGAGACCGCCGGCGGGTCGAACGCACGAACCCGACTCGCAATCCGCAGTCGCAGCCCGCGCCGACGTCGGCTGAGTCGGCATCGAGGCAGCCGAAGCCGCGATCGGCGCTTTCTTCGCGGCCGATTGATACGGCACTCGGGCGAAGGCGGCCGCCGGCGCCAGCAGGCATCCGCCGGCAAGGACGGCTAACAGGGCCCTGGTCCTCTTGCCCGCGATCAGATGCGTCTTCATGGCTGGTTCCCTCTCGTTCATGGTTCGAGGCCCGCTTCGAGCCTAACCGGATGAAAGGCAACGCATTTTGGGCGCCATTCGGCGGTCGCCGCGAACGGAATGCGGAGAAGTCCAGAGAAACATGTGATTCTGGCCATTTCGTCCGGCCGAGCCGTCGTTGCCGATTGCTGGGTCAAGCCGAGGCGGGGCAAAAGCGCCGTCGATTTGATACGGCGTGGGATCGCCGCCGCGACAAGTTCGAGGAAAACTTGCAGTTTCGTTGAAGTCGCCGGCCCAGACGACCGATAACCTGCCCCAGCCCGCTCGTTTCGAAATGGCGGCCTCTCTCCGTCAGGCATTCGCCTCAGAGGCCGCTTGCCAAGGGCTAGACAGGAGCACTTCGCCATGGGCGTACTCGACTTGGCCGCATTCCGCGCCGCCCCCCTGACTCGCCAGCCCTTCGAATATCTGGTGCTGCCCGGTTTCATCAAGTCGGCGGCGTTGGAGGCCATTCACGCGGGTTTTCCCCACGTCGACCGGCCCGGAAGTTTTCCGCTGAGCGAAGTCGCCTATGGTCCGGGCTTCAGGCAGTTGATCGACGAACTCAAAGGCCCCGAGATGCGGGCGGCTTTCGAAGACAAGTTCGGCATCGATCTCAACGGCCGGCCGACCATGACCACGGTCCGCGGTTGTTGCAGTTCGAAGGACGGCAAGATTCACACCGACGCGCTGAGCAAGATCATCACCGTTTTGATCTACATGAATCCCAAGTGGGAGCCGACGGGCGGCCGTTTGCGGCTGCTGCGCTCGCCGACCGATCTGGACGACGTGATTCTCGAAGTCCCGCCGCAGCAGGGGACGCTGCTGGCCTTCCGCCGCAGTCACAATTCGTATCATGGCCACAAGCAGTTTTCCGGCCCGCGGCGAGTGATCCAGTTCAACTGGGTGACCGAACAAAGGATCGTCGACCGCGAGCTGCGCCGGCACCGCTTTTCGGCCTGGACCAAGAAGATCCTCAGGCCGTTCGGGCCGTCGGCCAAGCGCGAAGCGGCGTAGGAAGAGAGTAGAGAGCAGGGAAGAGGGAGTGGGGGGTGGTCTGCCACTCTCTCCTCCCTACTCTCTACTCCCTCAGCCCCCCCAACTCCTCTTGTCTCGCAGGCCGGTCGCCTGTTATGACCGCGGCCATGCCACCGATCGCCCAACAACCGTTCGAGCGGATTCTGCTGATCAAGCCCTCGGCGGTCGGCGACGTCGTACACACGTTGCCGGTGCTGGCGAAGCTTCGTCAGTGGTATCCGGCCGCGCAAATCGACTGGCTGATTACGCCGGAAAACGCCGACCTGGTCCGCTATCATCCGGCGCTATCGAACGTCGTGCTCTTCGATCGGCGCCGCTTCGCTCGCTTCGGCCGCAACTGGTCGGCCACGACCGGCATGTTCCGGCTGTTGAATCAGATTCGCCGGGCGCGATACGAATTGGTCGTCGATTTGCACGGCCAACTGCGATCGGCCTTGTTCACGTTGGCCAGCGGGGCGCCGTTTCGCGTCGGCTTCGAGCGCACTCGCGAAGGCGCGTGGGTTTCGTACTCGCACCGTATTCCGCTGCCGACCATGGAGGCCCACGCGGCCGATCGCTATTTGTGGCTCGGGCAAGTGCTCGGTTTCGACGCCGCCGCGCCCGACTTCACGATTTACGTCCCCGACGAAGCCGACGAAAACGTCGCGCGCCTGCTGGCCAAGCATCGCCAGCTTGGCCGGCCGCTGGCGGTGCTCGTGCCAGGCACCGTCTGGGAAACCAAGCATTGGCGCATCGAGGGCTTTGTCGAGATCGCGCGGCATTTGCTTGCGACCGGCCGAGCGGTGGTGCTGGCCGGCTCGCCCAAGGACCGCCCGCGCTGCCGGCAAGTGGCGGAAGCCTGCCCGGAGGTTTGCGATCTCTCGGGGCAGACCACGCTAGCGGAAATGATCGCCTTGGTCCGCCGCGCGGCGTTGTGCGTGACCAATGATTCCGGCTCGATGCACATCGCCGTGGCGCTCGATAAGCCGGTGGTCAGCGTGTTCGGCCCGACCAACCCGCGTCGCACCGGCCCTTATAAGCGGCCGTCGGCGGTGGTGCAGGCCGACATCGAATGCTCGCCCTGCTATTTGCGCAAACTCGCGCATTGTCCTCACGACCATCTCTGCATGAGGCAGGTCACTTCGGCGATGGTCATTGAACGGCTCGCCGGCTTGCAGTCGGAAGCGGCATGAGCATTTGACAGCGAGCGCCAGCGCAGCTAGGATTACCTAACAGTTTCGGTTAGGTTGTCTTCCTGCGGTCGTAGTATCTCCGGATTCGGAGGCGTGTTTTGAGCGACGTGACGCCCAGTCAGCGCGAACTGGATATTCTCAAGGTGCTGTGGGAGTTAGGCTCGGCCAGCGTGCGCCAGGTCTTGGACAGGATGTGTCCCGAGGGCGAGTTGGCCTTCAACACGGTTCAAACCGTGTTGCGGATCATGGAAGACAAGGGCCTGGTCGAGCATCGGGCCCAAGGGCGAACCTTCATTTATTCGCCGAAATACAGCCGCGAGCGCGTCACGTCGCGTTTCTTGCACAAGGTGTTCGACGGTTCGCTCGACCAACTCGTGCTGAGTCTGCTCAAGGCCGAGGACATCGCTCCCGCCGAGCTAAAGGAGCTTGAGCAATTGATCGCCAAGCAGCGGCGGCAAAAGCAAGAACGCGGCGAAGCGGGCGAAAAGTAGTCGCTGCGTCTCCCACTCTGCCTCTGGGAGACGGATGGGGTGAGGGCGGCTGTATCGCCGGCCCCTTTCCAGGCATGTCTTCTGCCGCCTGATTCTTTGCCATTGCCGCACTCGGCGCCGAATCATACAATTGTTTGAAACAAGTGTTTGTTCGCCCTTCTCTCGGTCAGTCGGCTCCGCGCCGTACTTCCCATGTCTTCCGACGTCGACGATACCAAGCTGCGACTGCTGGAGACCGCCGGCACGGTCTTCGCCGAAAAAGGCTACCGGGCCGCCACGGTTCGCGAGATCTGCCAGCGCGCCAGCGTCAACCTGGCCGCCGTCAATTACCACTTCGGCGACAAAGAGCGGCTCTATATCGAGAGCGTCAAACGAGCGCATTTCTGCCGCGGCCAACACGTTCCGCCCCCAAGCTGGCCTGACGGCACGGCCCCCGAAGACAAGCTTCGCGATGTGATCCGGGCGATCCTCGAACGCATGCTCGCCGCGCCCGACACCGCTTGGCACGGCCAACTGATGATGCGAGAGTTGCAGCAACCGACCGCCGCCTGCGCCGAGTTGGTGCGCGACTACATGCGCCCGCATTTCGACTTGATCCGTTCGATCCTTGTAGAGCTGCTGCCCGATTCGATCGGCGACGACAAGCTGCGGTTGATCGCCTTCGGCATCGTCGGGCAGTGCCTGCACTTTCGCCTGGGGCGGGCGATCATCGGCATGTTGACCCCGCCGGAGGAATTTCGCCGCTATCAGGCCGGCTACCTCGCCGAGCACGTCGCCAGTTGGACGCTGGCCGCGGTCGACGGCTTGCGGCTGCGCGCCGAACAAGGAGTCGACCGATGACCTGGATCGCCTGGAAGATGCTGACCGGCAATCAGGGCAAGTACCTGGGCATCATCCTGGGCATCGCCTTCGCTTCGCTCTTGATCGCGCAGCAAAGCTCGATTTTTTGCGGACTGATGCGGTTGACGATCAGCCAGATCAAGGATCTCGAAGGCGCCGACATTTGGGTCATGGACCCCAACGTGCAATTCATCGACGACATCAAACCGCTCTCGGAAAACGACCTGTATCGCGTGCGCGGCGTGCCGGGCGTCCAGTGGGCCGTGCGACTCTACAAAGGCATCACCCGGGCGCGAATGGCCGACGGCAATTTCCAGCAAATCATCCTGTTGGGCCTCGACGACGCCACGATGGTCGGCGCGCCGCGCGAAATGGTCGCCGGCGAACTGGCCGATCTGCGGCGGCCCGATGCGCTGATCATGGACGAAGCCGGCTACCAGCAACTCTGGCCCAACGAGCCTTTCGAGCTGGGCAAGACGTTCGAGATGAACGACCATCGCGCCGTGCTAGTGGGAGTTTGCAAAGCGCGCCGCACGTTCCAGACGTTTCCCATCGTCTATACCCGCTACACGCAGGCCGTCGGCTTCGTGCCGGCCGAGCGCAAAGTGCTGTCGTTCATCCTGGCAGAGCCGGAACGAGGGCTCGATTCGCACGAGGTTTGCCGCCGGATCGTCGAGCAAACGGGATTGCAGGCCACGACGCGCGCCGATTTTTCCCTCAAGACGATCTGGTATTTCTTGCAAAAGACCGGCATCCCCATCAATTTCGGCATCACGGTGCTGCTGGGCTTCATCGTCGGCACGGCCATTGCCGGGCAGACGTTTTACTTGTTCACGATCGAAAACCTCAAGCAGTTCGGGGCCTTGAAAGCGATGGGCGCCGGCAACCTGCGGCTGATGGGCATGATCCTGTTCCAGGCGCTCGTCGTGGGGGCGATCGGCTATGGGCTGGGCGTCGGCGGCGCGGCGGTGTTCGGCCACGTGACGCGCAACGCCTCGAAGCTGGCCTTCTTCATGCCCTGGCAAGTGCTCGTCGGCACGGGCGTCGCCGTGCTGCTGATCGCCATGCTCTCCTGTTTGATTTCCGCGCGCAAAGTGCTCGTTCTCGAACCGGCCGTCGTGTTCCAAGGCTAACCCCTCTTTCTCCTTACTCCTTACTCCTCACTCCTCTACTCCCAACTCCCCTCATGTCCCCTCCAGCCGTCATCTGCCGCGGCGTGACCAAAGAGTTCGGCTCGGGCGGCACGTTGGTGCGCGCTCTGCGCGGCGTCGATCTCGACGTTTATTCGGGCGAACTAACGCTGTTGGTTGGGCCTAGCGGTTGCGGCAAAACGACGCTGCTCTCGGTGATCGCGGGCATTCTGGAGCCGACCGCCGGAAAGGTCTCGGTGCTGGGCGTCGATCTCGCGCAGCTTTCTCGCGGGCAAAAAGTGCGGTTCCGAGGCGAGAACATCGGTTTCGTGTTTCAGCAGTTCAATCTGTTGCCGGCCCTGTCGGCCGCGGAGAACGTGATGGTGCCGCTGATCTTGGCCGGCTGGTCGCGGCGCCGCGCGCTGCCCAAGGCGCGAGAAGTGTTGGCCTCGATGGGCATGGCCGATCGCGCCGCGGCGCTGCCGGGCAAGCTTTCGGGCGGACAACAGCAGCGCGTGGCGATCGCCCGCGCATTGGTCCACGAGCCGAAGTTGCTGGTCTGCGACGAACCGACCTCGGCCCTCGATGCGCGGACCGGCCACACGATCATGGAACTGCTGCGCGCGGTCGCCATGACGAGCGGCCGCGCCGTCGCCGTCGTGACGCACGACAACCGGGTCTTCGGCTTCGGCGACCGCATCGTGTCGCTAGAAGACGGCCGCGTGACGGACGTCGCCCGGCAAACCCCGTCGTTCGACCTGTCCGCGTTCGAAAACATTACTACTCCCGCTTCAGGCGTCTGAGATGTTGACCAAATACTTGCTGCCGATCGTCGCGTTGGGACTGCTGGTCTTCGCCGTGGTCCACGTGACCGGATCGCCCGAATCGCCGGCGCCCGTCGAACCGCTGTCGCCGCCGGCTCACAGCCCTTTTCCTGGCACGGTGGCGGGCGCCGGAATGATCGAAGCCCAAACCGAGAACATCGCCGTCGGCTCGCCCACGGCGGGCGTCGTGACCAAGGTGCTGGTCAAAGTCGGCCAGCACGTGAAGGAGGGCGACCCGCTGTTCTTGCTCGACGACCGCGTGCCACGGGCCGAACTCAAATTCCGCCAGGCTGCGGCCGCCGCGGCCGAAGCGCAGCTCACGATGCTCGAACGCCGGCCGCGGCCCGAAGAGATCCCCCCCTCCGAAGCCCAAGTAGCCGAAGCCGAATCGAACCTGGCCAAAGCCCGCGATCAACTCAAGCGCGGCGAGGACTTGATCTCC
>DATNEC010000695.1:0-2745 GCA_035606815.1 Pirellulales bacterium | reverse complement strand
TTTCCCTCGTTGGCCGCGGCCGTCGCCCTGGCCGACGAAATCGCCGAGCGAGGCGCGCCGTTGGAGCGCTTCGCCGACCAACGTAGCGAAGACGAACTGGTGCAGCGGCGCTACGAGCGGCAATTGTGCCTCCCGTTGTCGGAGGTCGTTCGCCTGCTCGGTCCCGATGTCGTCGCCAGCGCGGCGGTGACCAGCTCCGATCCTTATTCTTATCTCTCCACGGGCACGGACGTGGCCGTTCTCCTGGAAAGCAAGCAGCCCGCCGCTCTCAAAACGCGGCTGCTCGAGCAGGCCGCCATCTCGGCCGCGAAGGAGAAATTCGCCATACCCTTTTCCGGCGAAACCGGCGGGCTCGCCTGGTCGGGCTTTCTCGCCCCGGACCGCCGCGTATCGTGCTACATCGCAGCCCTGGAGAGTGCGGTGGTCGTGACCAACTCGCCGGCGCAGCTCGAGAAGTTGGTCCAGGTCGAGCGGGGCCATTCGCCGTCCGCGGCGGCGCTCGACGAATACAGGTTTTTCCGCCTCCGATACCCGCGAGGCGAGGCGGATGAAACGGCATTCGTCTTTCTCAGCGACGCCGCCATTCGCCGCTGGTGCGGCCCGCAGTGGCGCATCGCCGCCGAGCGCCGACTGCACGACGCCGCGGTGATGAGCGAATTGCAGGCCCGCTTTTTCGACGATCTCGTGAACGGCAAGGCCAAAGAAGGCCGCATCCGCACCGACTTGGCGCTGGCCGGCGCGGGAGACCTGCGGCTGACGGCGCGCGGCGTTCGCTCCTGGACCCAAAACACGCTGGAGTTCCAAACGCCGATCGCCGAACTGCCGCTCGAACGCGTCACGAAGTCCGAGTCCGAGGCGTATGAAAATTGGCGCGATGGATACCAATCGAACTGGAGCTGGGCCTTCGACCCGATTGCCGTGCGTTTGACGGTGAAAGAGTCGCAATTGACGACCGATCTATCGGTGATGCCGCTGATCTGGGGCAGCCGCTATCGCTGGATGATCGATATGGTCCGCGGCGTTGAAATCGGGCCAGCGGACGGCGATCCGCACCAAGCCGTCTTCCAATATATTTGGGGAATCAACCGCAAGGCGCGGCAAGCCGGCGGCTGGGCCAATTTCGCGGCCGGAGCCGTGAACGTCGATCCATTCGATTGGCTTGGCGATTGGATGAGCATCTTCGTCGACGACGACGCCGAGTATTGGAAGAAGCTGGCCGAGAAGATCGAACAAGGAGAAACTGATTTGGGCGCGGTCGCGTGGGACCGATCGCCGCTGGCGTTTTACATCGACGTGCGCGACGCACTGAAGCTCACGGCGTTTTTGACGGGAATGAGAACCCTCATCGAACAAGTCGCGCCCGGCGCCACGGTCTGGGAATCGTTCGAGCACCAAGGCGAGCCTTATGTCCAAATTGCGCCGTCGGAGCGAAACCTCGGAGACTTGCCGCCCGGCGTCGGCCGACCACGTCTTTACTATTCGTTTTCCTCCGACGGATTGATCCTCGCCTGGAATCAAGACGTGATGAAGCGGGCGATCGACCGGTTGGTCGAGCGTCGCCAGCTAAAAAAGGCCGGAGGTCCGCTTGCCGCCGAGGGTCGGCCTTGGCTCGGAACGAGCGTCGGTTTCCAATTCGACAAAAAATTCGTCGACCTCATCTCGCTGTTCGCGGGCGACGAGGCGCGGCAAGCGTTGCAGACCCTTTCGTGGGGCAACCTGCCGATTCTCAACGAATGGCGCCGCCGCTGGCCCGATCGCGACCCGGTGAAGCTGCACGAGCAGTTCTGGCACACCCGGCTTGTCTGTCCCGGCGGGGGCGACTACGTCTGGAACGACGAGTGGCAAACGATGGAATCAACCGTTTACGGCCATCCCGGTCAACCCAAGCGCGGCCCGGCCAACGTCGCGCTCGGCGATGTCGTCGGCGGCAACTTCGGACTGACCTTCGAGGACCGCGGCTTGCGAGCGCGGGCCGTCATCGACCGCCGCCCGCGCGAACGCCAGTAAGGCGCGACCGCAATGGCAACGCTGGATTATTGGGTCGAAGCCCCTCTTTCTCGCTTTCAAGGCGCCCCTCTTCGCTCCCACCCTCGACGAGATGATCGACCAGCACGCACCGCAGATCACGATTTCGTCGCGCGCCCAGGACGAACCGACCGAGGCGCCAAGGCCGCCGAAAACCGCCGATTGCCCCGTTGCTTGAAACTGCACGGGGGCCATCGACCCGTGCGCGCAAGGCTCGCGGCGGCCAAGGTGCGCTGGGGCGCGTAATGCTGATCGATCGGCTCATGGCGAGACGGTTGCGATGATTGCAAAAGCGCAAGTCTGGCGAATTCAGCGCGAATCGTCCAGTCGGCAACCGGCGTCTTCGCCCCCAACCCCAGATAAACGCCGCGAAGCATAGCGTGTCGACTGAACATGCAAATGTGTGACCGTGAAGCCCGTTGCGCCGCGACGGCTGCCACGACAGACTTGGGTCTCGGTTCAAGCATGCTCGACCTTCAAGAGGGAAACGCTTTTAAAATCGATTCCCTGGCTCGGATGGCAGGGGCTCCGCTAGAAACGGGTTGGTTTTGCAATTTGTCAGAGCCAATTCGGTGAAGCGAGAATGGACCGCGAACCTCCCGAAGTCAAACATTGCACGAAGCAACATTTCCACGAGGGCCGTCCGAATGCGGAATGGCTTCCCGAACAACTCATTGCCTGCATCCAAGCCAACCATCAAGCGATCGAAGACGACGAACG
>DATNEC010000006.1:0-9080 GCA_035606815.1 Pirellulales bacterium | reverse complement strand
CGGAGGTGGAGGAGCAGCCCATTGTATAACCGATTTTTCGCGAGAAATCGATTAGTTGGCCAGCAATAGCCGCCCTGGCACTTGCAGGAAGTTCTTGATTTCGTTCAGGAAGCGGGAGGCCGCGGCCCCATCCACCAAACGGTGATCGTAGGACAGGCTCAACGGTATCATCAGCCGGACCTTGATCTCGTCATCGACGACCACCGGCAGTTGCCGCGAGCGGCCGACCAGCAGAATCGCCACCTCGGGATGATTGATGATCGGCGTCGAGTACGTGCCGCCGATCGCCCCCAGGTTGCTGATGGTGAACGTGCCGCCGCGCATGTCTTCGAGGCCGAACTGGTTATTGCGCGCCTTCGCGGCGATCTCGGCCAGCGCCTGGGCAAGCTGCGGAATCGTCAAGCGATCGACGTCGCGGACCACCGGCACCACCAAGCCGCGGTCGGTGTCGACGGCCACGCCCAGGTTGACGTAGTCCTTGTAAACGACCTGGTCGCGCTCCATGTCGAGCGAGGCGTTGACGACCGGGTGCAATTGCAGCGCGTGGGCCACGGCCTTCATCACGAACGGCAGCATCGTGAGCTTGACGTCGGAGCTAACGGCGTTGGCCATGCCGCCTTTGCGAATGCGCTCCAGTTCGGTGATGTCGACGTCGTCGAAGTTGGTGACGTGCGGAATGGTCGATGCCGAACGGGCCATGTTGACGGCGATCGTCTTGCGAATTCGCGACAAGGGCTGGATTTGCAGCGTGCCCCACTGGTCCTGCCCCGGTGCGGCGTTGGGCACCGTGACCGTCTTCTTGGCGGCGGCCGGCGCGAAGCCCGCCGATTCGCGGACGGCTTTTTTGACGTCCTCTTCGGTGATGCGTCCGCCGGGGCCGCTGCCCGTGACGCGGCCGAGATCGACGCCCAGCTCGCGCGCCAAGCGGCGCGTCGCCGGGCCGGCCGGGGCGGTTGCGCTCGGGGCTTCAGCCACCGCCGTCGCACGACCGCCGCCGCCATTGGACGACGCGGGAGTCGCGGCAGGCGCCGGCGCCGGACGTTGAGCCGCCGGAACCGGTGCAGCAGCCGCTTGCGGTTTGGAAGCCGGGGCGGGTTTGGCTTCTGCCGGCGCCGCGGCAGCAGGCGCGGCTTTTGGCGCCGCGGCGGGCGGCGCTGCCGCCGGCTTGGCGGGGCCGGCGCCCGCGCCCTTCGCTTCGATCGACAGCAACACATCGCCGACGGGCACGTTCTGCCCTTTTTTCACGTGGATCTTCGTGATCTTGCCGGCGTGCGGGCAGGGCAACTCGACCGTGGCCTTGCCCGTTTCGACCTCGAACACGCTTTGGTTGGCCTGAATCTCATCCCCTTCGTGGACTAGCACGCTGACGATATCGCCCGCGTCGATGTTTTCGCCCAAAGAGGGGAGCTTGAAGTCGATTGCCATAGGGGAGCGTTTAGTGTTCAGGTTTCAGTTTTCAGTGTCGGGCAACCGTAGGTCAGGCTGGAAAGCCTGACCTACTTATGCAATCATCGGGTCGATCTTGTCGGGATGAATTCCCAAATCCTTGATGGCCTTCGCCAATTGGCCTTGATCGAACTGCTTGCGCCCGGCCAGTTGGCGCAGGGTCGCCAGCGTGATGCACTCGGCGTCGACCTCGAAGTGCCGCCGCAGGTGCTCGCGAGTTTCGCTGCGGCCCAAGCCGTCGGTGCCCAAGGCGGTCAATCCGCCGGGAACCCAAGGCGAAACCTGTTCGGCGATCGCCCGGATGTAATCGGAACTGGCGATAAAGGGGCCTTCCTCGCCGGCCAAGATTTGCTCCAAGTAGGATTGCCGGGGCTTTTCCGTCGGATGGAGCATGTTCCAGCGATCGCAGGCCTGCGCGTCGCGACGCAACTCCGTGTAACTCGTGACGCTCCAAGCCTGGCTCGAAATCTTGTAACGATCGGCCAGGATCTGTTGCGCCCGCAGCACCTCTCGCAAAATCGTGCCGCTGCCGAACAAGTTCACCTTCGGCCGCTTGGCGCGGGCATCGACCTTGGCAAGCTTGTAGATGCCGCGGACGATGCCTTCCTCGACGCCCGCGGGCATGGCCGGCATTTTGTAGTTTTCGTTGTAGAGCGTCATGTAATACATGACGTTGTCGCCCTCTTCGTACATCCGTCGCATGCCTTCCATGACGATCACGGCCGTCTCGTAGGCGTAGCACGGATCGTAAGAGCGCACGGTCGGATAAGCCATCGAGAACAAGTGGCTATGGCCGTCCTCGTGCTGCAAGCCCTCGCCGTTGAGCGTCGTGCGGCCGGCGGTGCCGCCGAGCAAAAACCCTTTGGCCCGGGCGTCGGCGGCGGCCCAGATCAAATCGCCGATCCGCTGGAAGCCGAACATCGAATAGTAGATGAAGAACGGAATCATGTTGATTCCGTGGGTCGTATAGGCCGTTCCGGCGGCGATGAACGAAGCCATCGAACCTGCCTCGGTGATGCCTTCCTCCAGAATCTGCCCATCCTTGGCCTCGCGGTAGTACATCAACTGCTCGCTGTCGACCGGCTCGTACAACTGGCCGGTGTGCGCATAAATGCCGCACTGGCTGAACAGCCCCTCCATGCCGAACGTGCGAGTTTCGTCGGGAATGATCGGCACGATGTACTTGCCGACGTCCTTGTGCTTGAGCAGCCGGCCGAAGTGCCGCCCGAAGGCCATCGTCGTCGAGACCTCGCGATCGCCGCTGGCCGTGAGCGAGTCGGGGAATTCGTCGAGCCGCGGAACCTTGATCGGCAACGGAGTCGTGACGCGCGTCGGCACGTAGCCGCCGAGCGCCTCGCGCCGCTCGCGCAGATATTGCATCTCCGGACTGTCTTCCGGCGGCCGATAGAAGGGCGCCTTTGAAACTTCTTCGTCGGAGATCGGAATGCCGAACCGGCTGCGAAACTCGCGGTATTCCTCCTCGTTGAGTTGCTTCTGGTTGTGCGTGACGTTGCGGCCTTCGCCCGCTTCGGCAAGACCGTAGCCCTTGATGGTCTTGGCCAGGATCACGGTCGGCTTGCCGTTCGATTCGACCGCGGCTTTGTAAGCGGCATAGACCTTCTCGGGATCGTGGCCGCCGCGGCGCAGCGAGCGCAGCTTTTCATCGGTCAAATGGGCGACGAGCTCTTCCAACTCGGGATATTTGCCGAAGAAATCCTCGCGGATGTAGTTGCCCGGCATGACGGTGTATTTTTGATACTGGCCGTCGACGACTTCGTTCATCCGCTGCACGAGCAGGCCGCTCTTGTCTTGCGCCAGGAGCGGATCCCAGTCGTCGCCCCAGATGACCTTGATCACGTTCCAGCCGGCGCCGCGGAAGGCGCCCTCAAGCTCTTGGATGATCTTGCCGTTGCCGCGCACCGGCCCGTCGAGCCGCTGGAGATTGCAATTGACGACGAAGATCAAGTTGTCGAGTTTTTCGCGCGAGGCCAGCGTAATGGCGCCCAAGGTCTCCGGCTCGTCGCATTCGCCGTCGCCCAGGAAGGCCCAGACCTTGCGGCCGTTCGTGTCGCGAATGCCACGGTCGCCCAGGTACTTGTTGAAGCGGGCCTGGTAGATGGCCATGATCGGCCCCAGGCCCATCGAAACGGTCGGAAATTCCCAGAAATCGGGCATCAGCCAGGGGTGAGGATAACTCGAAAGTCCGCCCCCTTCGGCCAATTCCTGGCGAAAGTTGATGAGCTGCTGTTCGTTGATACGGCCTTCCAAAAAGGCCCGGGCGTAGATGCCCGGCGAGGCATGGCCCTGGAAGTAGATGATGTCGCCGGAATAATCGTCCCGCTTGCCGCGGAAGAAGTGGTTGAAGGCCACTTCGTACAGCGTGGCGGCCGAGGCGTAGGTCGAAATGTGGCCGCCCAGGCCGTGATGCTGATGATTGGCCCGCGAGACCATCGCCATCGCGTTCCAGCGGATGATGCTCTTGATCCGCCGTTCGATCTCGCGATTGCCCGGATAATGGGGCTGCTGTTCGGCGGCGATGGTATTGATGTAGGGGGTGTTGATCGCGAATGGCAGTTCGACGCCTTGCCGGCTGGCGGCATCGTCCAGGGCCGAAAGCAGGAACCTGACGCGTTCCGGGCCTTTCGCTTCCAGGACGTACTGAAGCGATTCCAGCCACTCCGCGGTTTCGGCGGGGTCGAAATCATTGCCTACCGGGACGGTTTCGGCCTGTGCCATACGGCAAGCTCCCTGCTTTCGAACTCGATCGTGAACGTGGAAACGCCCCGCGGTGCGGAATCATCCAAACTCAATGCCGCTAGATGGCTTGCGATTGCGCGGCCTCCGTCATTATTCCGCAATCCCTATTCCCCGTAAAGTCCAACAGCACGGCCCTCAATCCCGCCGTTTGGGGCGGTAGATCTCGGTGGCAAGCCCTAAATAAGCCTCGCCCGAAAATGCGAGCGTTTCGCTGAGCGTCGGGTGAGGGTGGATCGTATCGGCCAGGTCGCGGGGCGTGCAGCCCATCTCAATCGCCAACACCCCCTCCGAGATCAGATCGCCGGCATCGGGCCCGACGATGCCGACGCCCAGCAGGCGGTCGGTTTGCGGATCGACGATGATTTTCGTCAGGCCCTCGGTGCGGCCCAGCGATTGAGCGCGCCCGCTGGCGGCCCAAGGATAGCGGGAAACCTCGATCTGCCGGCCGTCGCGCTTGGCTTGCTCTTCGGTCAGTCCGGCCCAGGCGATTTCCGGGTCGGTGAATACGACGGCCGGAATGGCCAATGGATCGAACTCGGCCGTCCCGCCGTGCAACACTTCGACGGCGACCTTGCCTTCGTGAGAGGCTTTATGGGCCAGCATCGGTTCGCCGGCCACGTCGCCGATAGCCAGGATGTGCGGGTCGGCCGTGCGCTGCTGGCGATCGATTTCGACGAAGCCACGCTGGTTGACTTTGACTTTCGTGTTTTCCAGGCCGATGCCGCCGCTCGACGGCTTGCGGCCGACCGAAACCAGCACGCGGCTATATCGCTCGCTACGGGTTTTGCCTTCCGCGTCCTCGAACGTGACTTCCACGGCTTCGCCGCGGTCGGCCAGCGATTTGACCTTGGTATTCAGATAAATGCTGGTCAGCAGCTTTTCCAGCCGCGTCTGAAGCGGCTTCACCAAATCGCGATCGGCGCCGGGCAGCAGTCCTCCGGTCAACTCGACGACGCTGACCTTCGTGCCAAGCTCCGCGTAAACGGTCCCCATCTCGAGGCCGATGTATCCGCCCCCGACGACGAGCAGGCTTTCGGGCACGTCGCGCAGCTCCAGCGCGCCGGTCGAATCCATCACGCGGTCGGTCGGCAAATCGAAGGCCGGAATCTTGGCCGGCACGCTGCCGGTGGCCAGGATGCAATGGTCGAACGTGAGCTTGTCCCCTTCGCGCGTCGCCGGGTCGCCCCCCTCCAGGCGCAACGTGGTGGAGTTCTCGAACACGCCCTTGGCCTGAATCACACGCACTTTCCGCTGCTTGGCCAACTGTTTCAGTCCGCCGGTCAAAGTCGAAACGACTTTTTCCTTGCGAGCGCGCAGCGCGTCGATCTTCACGCCGGGGCGGGTGAAATCGATACCCCACTCGCTCATTTCACGGGCTTCGTTGATGACTTTGGCCACGTGCAGCAGGGCCTTCGAGGGGATGCAGCCGCGGATCAGGCACGTGCCGCCCAACCGCGCATCGGCCTCCACGATCGTGACTTCCATCCCCAGATCGGCCGCCAGAAACGCGGCGGCGTATCCGCCCGGTCCGCCGCCGAGCACGGCCAAACGCGTGTGCATAAGTCGCCCAAGTAAAAAAGTAGCAGCGGCAGCTTGCCGCTTTTTGCTCAGAAGAGTCTGTCCGAGAAAAGCGAAACGGCCATCTTAACGATCGTCCCGCGCGGCGCCAACGGCCCTGGTCGCTGGGCGGAAGATCGCCGGGCGAAAGATTGACGCGCGATGCGCCCTCCCCGAGAATTTTGGGGGCATCCCACGTGCGTGGCGGATTTCTGTGGCGATCTGCGAACATGCGGGAGGGCGCGGCTTTGCGTTTTGGGGCTGATTGCGTGAACATTCCGCAGGGCAGGACTATCGGTCGCGGCGATGCGTTCTTCAGGAATGAATGGAACAACATGGCTGAATTCTCTCGAAATCTGTGTCGACGCGCCAGCGCGGCGTTAATCGTTTTCGCGGGCTTCGGAGTTCAAAGCTCGCCGCAGGCCCAAGCGGCCGAGCCACCGGGCAAGCGCCCCGCGCTCTACATCCTCAACGCAGACGGAACCGGCTGGCGCCCGCTGAGCGAGGCGGAAGACTACTGGGCGGGCAGTTCGCCGGTCGTTTCGCCGGATGGCAAGACGGTCGTGTTCGACGGCTGGCGGCTGGTCGAAGGGCAGAAGCAGGGAGAGGTCAAGCTGATCGCCATCGATATCGACGGTCACAACGTCCGCGAGTTTGGCGAGGGGCAATCGGCCAGTTGGTCGCCCGACGGCAAGTTCTTCGCCCGTTCGTTGCCAGGGAAGCCCGCGAGCAATTGCATCATGACGGCCGACGGCAAGGAGCACAAACCGATTCGCGCGGGCTGGGCGGCGCAGTGGTCGCCCGACGGCAAGCGGATTGCTTTCATTCAAGGCGCCAAGCTGATGACCTACGAGGTCGACTCGGGCGAATTTCATCAGGTGCTCGACGGCGGCAATCCTTATAAGCAACTGTTCTGGAACATGGCCTGGTCGCCCGACGGCACCCGGATTTGCATCAAAGGCAAACGGCCCGACGGCTCGGAAGAACTGGCAATTATCGACGCGGCGGGCGCCGAGTTCGGTTTCGCGGTTCGCTTCAAGGCCAAAGGCTTCCAGCCTGACATCGCCTGGCATCCGCGCGGCGACCGAGTCGTCTTCGCGATGAACTCGCCCGAGAGCCGCCGCTCGCAGCTTTACCAACTCGATCCCGATTTCGACGAGCCGCCGGCGCCGGTCGCAGGGCAAGACGAATCACGCACGAACTACTGCCCCTGTTGGACGCCTGACGGGAAGCAGTTGATCGTGATCAGTCAGTAATGGCGCGGCGTCGCCGCGTCTTACAATCGCTCGAATGCCTACAATTTAACGATCGGGGCGGACGCACATTGCGTTTTGCCCGCCGCATGTCGCGGCGGCCCATCGCCGTGGCTGGCGCGCCCTATTAGAATTGAATCGCAGTCAAGTCGCGCCGCGGCTAAAAGCAAATAAGCAGAATAATCTTGTTGGAAGAGGCGGTTTTTTGGATCGTCGAAAACTGTTGATTTTGCTGTTCGGCCCGGTTCCGATCGTCGCGGCCTCGATGGCGCTGTCGCGCTGGGCGAAGCCCAGCGTCGAGCCGACGCCGAAGCAAAATCATGCTCACGTCGTGATGTTCGCCGACCGTTCGGAAGCCACTGAGGCGGCAGCGGCGACGACGGGTCAAGAGGCCGGCGCCCGAAACGAAACGCGAGCCGTTGACCCTCAGTTTGCGGCGGCCTGCCGCCAGACCGCCGAGCAACTCGCCGCGCAGTTGGGCTCCGCTTGCCCCGTTATCGTGCATCCGCCCTTCGTCGTGGCGGGCGATCTCTCGGAAGCCGAACTGGAGCGTTGGCGGCGGCAGACGATCGGCCCGGCCGCCCGTGCGATGGCCCAGAGTTACTTTAGCAAGCCGCCCGACCGTCCGATCACCGTGCTGCTGTTTAGCGGCGAAGAGAGCTACAACCATTACGCCAAGACGCTCTTCGGCGACGAACAGATTTCCGTCTACGGCTATTACAAGCCGAATTTGCGGACGCTGGTGATGAATATCGGCACGGGCGGCGGCACGTTGGTCCACGAACTGACGCACGCCCTGATCGATTTCGATTTCCCCGACGTGCCCGATTGGTTCAACGAGGGCTTGGCTTCGCTGCATGAACAGTGCAGCATTCGCCGCGACCAATCGGGCATCGACGGTTTGGAAAACTGGCGATTGCGAGGGCTGCAAGACGCAATTCGCAACGGCCGATTGCGTTCGCTGGAAACTCTGATTCACGACGACCATTTCCGCGGCGCCGAGGTCGGTCTGAACTACGCCCAGGCCCGTTACTTTTGCCTCTACATGCAGCGCGGCGAAAATCCTCGCGGAATGGACGTGCTCGGCGAGTTCTATCGTCGCCTGCGCTCAGGCCATCGCGAAGACCCGCGAGGCGCGGCCGCGTTGCGCCAGACTTTTCCCGACCAATCGTGGGCCGAGCTTGACGCGGCGTTTCAACGCTGGGTGCTGGAACTGTCGGCGCCCAATGAGCGGTAAGTTCGTGAATGTCGTCCTGGCGCCCTCGCCCGGCTGGCAGCCGCTCGCCTCCGCACGTCGGGTTTCTTATACTAACGCCGTCGTTCGTTGCCAGTCTGCCCCGTGCCGATCGAAAGGATGCGCACCATGCCCGAAGTCGAAGTCCATGCCGAGCAAATCTTGGTAGTTCCCACGGCGCTGTTTCATCGGCTCGGCCACTTTCAAGGCTTTCTGGCGACCGGCGTCGAACGGTATTTGGCGGAACTTTTGAGTCCGGCCCATACGAGCCTGCGGCTGCGCGGCGAAATGGAGCAGGATCCGAACTACAAGCAATTGATCCCCTATTGCATCTTCCGGCATCGCGACGCCGCAGGACGCGAGACGATTTTCCAGTACACGCGCGGCAAGGGCCAGGGCGAGGGCCGGCTGCACAGCAAGCGCAGCGTCGGCGTCGGCGGGCACATTTCGGCCGAGGACGTGGGCGACGGCTTGGCGAATCCCTACCAGGAAGGCTTGCGGCGCGAGTTGGCCGAAGAGGTCTTCATCGACTCGCCTTACCGCGAACAATGCGTCGGGCTGTTGAACGACGACCAGAGCGAGGTCGGCAAGGTCCACCTGGGGGTCGTCCATCTGTTCGACGTCGAAACGCCCGACGTGCGTCCGCGCGAAAGCGAACTGGTCGACTGCGGTTTCCGGCCGGTGGATGACTTGCTGGCTGACTTGGCCCGTTTCGAGACCTGGTCGCAGATTTGCCTGGAAGCCCTGTTTGCCGGGGCGCCCTCGCATCGAGTCGCCTGATGGAATTCGCCTCGGCGCACGACGGATCGCGAGAACCCGCGTAAGATCGAGCC
>DATNEC010000681.1:0-11327 GCA_035606815.1 Pirellulales bacterium | reverse complement strand
CTGGCGCCCGTGGCGGCGGCGGCGGTCCACGCGGCGGTTCCCTGGCAGCGAGCCGATTGCAGTTCGGCGGCGGCCTTCGTCCAACAGCGCCGCCTGAGCGAAGATCAAGTCGTCGCCAATCACTGGGAATATCGCTACTATTTTCGGGAGTTGGGCGCCGCCTTTACCCCCCTCGAAGAATTCATGCCGCACAGCCCGCGCCGGCTGTGGTTGGTGGTCACCGCGAGCAAGCCGGCCGATCGAGACGCTTGCCTGGCGGCCTACACTTTAGCGCCGTGGCGAGTGCTCCAGCGCAAGGAATTCTTTCGGACGACGGTCGTGCTGGTCGAGCCGCGGCTCGAAATCGGCCGGCGCTAGGGCCGCACCCGATCGATCGTGACCTCATATCATGCCGCAAAGCACCGACCAATTCGCGACCTTCGACGGCTGGCGGTTGTTCGAGAGCAACCGCTCGCCCGAGGACCGGCCGCCGCGCGCCGTGGTGGCGATCGTGCATGGCTACGCCGAACATAGCGGCCGCTATGAAGAAGTCGCCGGGCGGCTGCTGGCGGCGGGCTACGGCGTGTACCAGTTCGATCTGCGCGGCCACGGCCGGTCGGAAGGACCGCGCGCTTTCGTGCGGTCGTTCGACGACTACGTTCGCGACGTGCAGGCGTTCGTCGAGCAAGTTCGGCGGCGGCACGAGGGCCCGCTGTTTTTGCTCGGCCATAGCATGGGCGGGCTGATCGCCGCGCGGTGGACGCTCGCGAACCCGCTCGGCGCCTCGGGCCTGGTGCTGAGCGGGGCGGCCTTGAAGGTGAACGACCGCATTCATCCCTGGCTGCAGCGCATGAGTTCGGCGATTGGGATGGTCGCGCCCCGACTGCCGACCATCCGGCTCGACGACGCTGCGCTATCTCGCAGCGCCGAGACGGTGCGGCGGTTCCGCGAGGATCCGCTGGTCTATCATGGCCGCATGCCTGCCCGGACCGGCGCCGAGATCTTGCGTGCCGCCAGGCAACTGGCGCCCCGATTCTCCGAGTTTCGCCTGCCGCTCTTGATCATGCATGGCGGCGACGATCGGCTCGCCGATCCCGAAGGCAGCCGCCACTTGCACGCCCAGGCGGTCTCTCGCGACAAGACGCTCAAGCTCTATCCCGGCTTGTATCACGAGATCTTCCACGAGCCCGAGCGGCGGCAGGTGCTCGACGACCTCGTGGCATGGCTGGATGAACGCAGTTAAGAGCCTATCCGGGAGCCCCTCTCCCTCTGGGAGAGGGCTGGGGTGAGGGCGTGCTGACGAGGCGATTCCTCCCTCACCCTAACCCTCTCCCGAAGGGAGAGGGGATTCTTTTCGCCTGTCGGCGAATTCGTGGAACTGCTCTGAGCGTCTTGCGGCCTAATACATTCCCATTCCGCCGCCCATTCCTCCCCCCATGCCGCCGCCGCCCATGCCGCGCGCGCCCGGCACCGGAATCACCAGGTCGCCCACCGGGTAGACCTTGGTCGAAAGCATGTTCTCGGCCTCGGTCTTGCTGGTGATCATCAGCACTTCGTTGCGGATGACGTAGGTCAAGTCCATCTCGCCCAGCATCAGCCGCAGCGCCGAGCGCAAGGTGATGCCCTTGATGTTTCGCGTCACGGGCGTATCGCTGCCCAGGCCGGCGTCGGCCAGGGCCTTGTTGTCTAGCTGGATTTCAATCTCGTGGCGCTCTCGCAGATATTCCACGACGTCGCTCAGCGGTTGGTCGACGAATTCCAACTCGGTTTTGTCGTCCAAGGCGGCGATGATTTTGGCTTCGGAGGGGTTGCTCTCCGTCAGATCCACCGCCGCATATTTCTTGCGGCGCTCGGTGAGCAGTTGCCAGACCTCGGGATCGGGATACAGAATCGGCGGCTCGTCGGGCTGCGGCACCAGCGCCAGTTCGATTTGGTACGTGGCGTCGATCACGCCCTTGTGGCGCGCGTCGCGAACCGCGTTCATGTCGGCCGTGTAGCCGGTCATGCGGGCCGTCAATTCCGCATCTCGCAAGCCCGCCGTGCCGGGCGACATCTCCTCAGCGATATCGGCCACGGCCTCCGCGTCGCGGTATCGTTCTTCGTCCATCAAGGCGTTGAAACGCGACATCAACTGGTCGACCTTCTGCTGTTGCAAAAAAAGATCGCGATTGATTTGCCGCCGGGCCTGCGCCTCGGCCGCGATTTCCTCGCGCCGTAGATCGCGCTCGGCCTTGACGATCGCCTGCTGGCTCGCCGCCTGCAAGGCGGCTTCGATCTGGTCTCGCAGTTGCGAACGCACTTCGGGGTCCAGTTCCGGCGCCTGGGCGACCTTTTCCAATGTCAGCTTCAACATGTTGGCGGCGTTTTCCGGATCGACGCCCATCATGGCGCGGGTCTGGTTGACGGCATTGCGCACTTCGGAGCGAAGGAATTGCACGTAGACCCGCTGCTGGCGCTCGACCTGATCCAGCAATTCGCCGTCCGCGTCTTCCGCGGACGACTCGGCCGCGGACGAACCGCCCGCGCGGCGCCGGATGGCGGCGAGAGGTCCGCGATCGCCGGGCAACGCTTGCGGGACCGCCGACCAGCGGCGTCGCGATTTGTTCGCCGCCGTGCGGACGGTTTCGGCCTGGGCATTGAGCGGGTCAAGCCGGTTGGCCTCGGCGGCCAGCCGTTCGGCCTGGTCGAACTGGCCCAAGACCAGCGCCTGCTGTCCGAGTTGGGCGAGCTTGGCCGCCTCGCCGCGGACCAGCCCGCGCAGGTCGGCGAGCCCGGCGGCGCCGACCGTCGGCAGGCTCAGACCGCCGTCGCGCTCGGCCATTTCCGCCAGCTCGGCCAAGTAGGCGTTGTCGGGATCGCTCGGAGAGGGCTTCACGCGCCACTGCAAGCGCACCGGCTTGCCGTCCATCTCGCCTTGAACCTCGATGCCGGCCGCGTCGACGGCCGCCGCAGCCGCGGGGTCGAGCTTGCCCAGCAGGACGGTATCGCGATCGAATCGCAGCGGCGGCATGTCGCGAAAATAGGTCTGCACGTAGCCGGCGGGCAACTCGGCGGCGGATGGCCAAATGACCGTGGTGCGGGCCATGTCGGCGAGCCGGCCGCCGATCTGCGCGCCCGACCAATCTTCGCGATCGACGAGCAGCATGCCGCCGGTGTTTTGGGCCAGCGAACCGAGCACCTGGTTATCGACGCGCGGCCCGATGCTATAGCTGCTTATGGAGATTCGATCTTTCGCGTAGCGGTCCATCAACCGCCGCAGGCCGTCAGTGAACAGCAATTGCGCGGTGCTCATGCCGTCGCCGATATAGACCACCGAGCGAGGGCGATCACCGGCGCCGCGCGAGAGTTCGGCGGCGGCGGCGGACAGCGCCGCTTGCATGTCGGTCGAGCCGAGAGGCACGCGGCCGCGCAGTTGGGCCAGCGCACGATTCATCTCGGGACTGTTCGGCGACGCCAATGCCGGCGTGAGCGGAATGGCGCCGAGATCCACCGCCAGCAAGGCGACGCGGTCGCTCGGATCCAATCCGGCCAGCAAGCGATCGAGGGCGGCCAGGCCTTTTTCGCGGTAGGCGCCCGTTTGGCTGGCCGAGGTGTCGAACAAGATCGCCACGTCGTGGGCCGGTCGGACCGGCTCGGCGATCCGCGGCGCCAACTTCAAGGCGAAGTAACCCTGACCGTCCTCCGAGACGAACGTTTCGAGCTCCGCCCGATCGGCGCCGGACGCAGGGGCCGCGTTGTCGCCCGCCGCGGCCGAAGCGACCAAGTAAAGCAAGCCGCAGAAGCAAAACGCTGAAATCGATGACCGCCGACAAAGGTTCGACATGACGCGGCGCCTCCCAAAAAGAAATAAGGCGCGCCGGCCAGCGTTGTTTCCAAAGCGATGGCACGGCGCACGTTCCGTGAAGAATACGGTCCGCCAATAAATCCAAAGCGATGAACCCACCCAGATCCTAATCGTCCCATCCGCCGCTTGTCAAAGAGAATCTATCCGGAAGCGGAGGTATTTTTCCTTGGGCGGTCCGCGATCACTTCTTGCCGAGCGAGCGCTGCTTGCGGAAGAACGCTGAGAGGATTTCGCCGCAGGGACCGGCCAGGATGCCGCTGACGGTCTGGCAGCGATGGTTCAGCCGGGGATCGGCCAGCAGTTGATAGAGCGTATGCACGGCGCCCGCCTTGGGGTCGGCGGCGCCGTACACCAGCCAGGGAAGCCGGGCTTGCAGAATGGCGCCAGCGCACATCGGGCACGGTTCGAGCGTCACGTACAGAATGCAATCGTCGAGCCGCCAGCTTCCCAGGGCCTCGGCCGCCTGGGTGATGGCGATCATCTCGGCGTGGGCCGTAGGATCGCGCAGTTGCTCGCGCTGGTTGTGCGCCGAAGCGATGACTCGCTCGCCATGCACGATCACCGCGCCCACCGGCGCCTCGTCTTCTTCGAAGGCCTGCTGGGCCTCTTGATAGGCCAACCGCATGAACGCTTCGTGCATCACTTTTTATCGCCAGGAGTTAGACCCGTCAGCGCTGCGCCGGCGCCTGCGGCTTCGATCGGATCGTGGCGGTGGGGTTTTGCGGCCGGCTGGCAAGCGCTGGGCTTTGAGAGGCGCCGTTCGTGTTCGGATTCCACTTGGGCGTTTGAGCTAAATTCTCGAGGCCGCCAAATTTCTGGGCCGCCGGCGCCACGAACGGATCGCTGGCAAGCTGACGAGGGGCCTGCGCCGGCGAGCCTGAAATGGCCACGCGGCTGATCACGACATCGCGCTCGACCACCCGCTGGGTCGGCACCGGCACTCGCACCGTCGACGTGATGGGCAGCAGTTGCCGCGACGTGACGGGAACCTTGACGCTTTCCACCCGCGTTTCATAACGAGTGTAAGGAACCAGATGCTGGGCCAAGTAGGGTTGCACGAAAGGATTGTATCGCCCCCGCCAGCGGGCTTCCAGGCGATACTCGGTCACCGGGACGATATAGCTGCGGGTTTGGTCGCACATCTGCACGTTGACTTGTTCGCGAAAACCGGTGGTCCGCTGCTGGTCCATGCATTGATATTCCGTCACCGGCTCGCTGATTTTGCGATGCACTTCCCGGTAGGTCACCCCGTTTTCCTCGACGTCTCGCACCTCATCGGCCCCGGCCGATGCGGCGATGGCCCACAGCGCGGCGGCCAATAACCCACGATTTCGCATGTTTTGATCCTCGCTGTCCCGCGGCGGCTACGACAAGACAAGCCCTGGTCCTTTATCGGCATCTTTCCTATAACTGCGTTAATCTTCCCAGTCCCCCCTCCAGCGAGCGAGTTCGATCGTGATTAGCAAGGAGTTGCTGGAAATTCTCGTGTGTCCCGACGATCGCACCCCGCTGACTCTGGCCGACCAGGTGCTGGTGGCCAAGCTGAACCACCTGGTGGCCGCCGGCCAACTGAAGAACCGGGCGGGCGAAGTCGTCGAGCGGCCGCTCGACGGCGGACTGCTGCGGTCTGACGGGATCGCGGTTTACCCGATCATCGACGGCATACCCATTTTGCTGATCGACGAAGCGATTCCGCTCGACGGCCTCGCCCAGGAATGCGCGGAGGATTGAAACATGGCGGCCAAGAACCTTTTCCAGCGGATCATCGACCGCGAAATCCCCGCCGAGATCGTGTTCGAGGACGATCGCTGCCTGGCTTTCCGCGACATTTCGCCGCAGGCGCCGACCCATGTGCTGCTGGTTCCCAAAAAACCGATCGCCGCTCTGAGCGAATTGACCGAGGCCGACGCCGAATTGGCCGGCCACATGCTGATCGTGCTGCGGAATTTGGCCCGACAACTGGGTCTCGAGGGCGGTTATCGGGTCGTCGCCAATTGCGGTCCCGACGCGGGCCAGTCGGTCGACCATCTGCACTTTCATCTGCTCGGCGGGCGAGCGCTTGACTGGCCGCCCGGATGAGCTGGCCTCAGCCGGCCCCCCGTCCGCGCCTCCTCACGGTTTTTTGAGCGCCTTCTTCAACGCGTCTCGGATTTCGGGCACGACCGTGTCGTTGATGGAGCGATAATCGCGGACCTCGGCCACCTTGCCTTTCGCCGCGATCACGACCGATAGCGACGCCGCCAGGTCGATCTGCCAATCCTTCGGCCCGTTCTTGTCGTCGGTGAAGCACGTTAGCGCCGTCCGCTCGAGTTGCAGCGATTGCTGGGCGATCGGCAGGTATTTTTTGGTCTTATCCACGTCGCTGGTCAGCCAGACGGCGACGATATAGGCGTTGGGGTCTTCCTTCGACGCCTGTTGGTCCAGCGTGCGCAGGAACCGGGCTGCGGGCCGGTCCCACTTATCGGCTTGCACGAACACATACAACGTCGGGGCGTCTTTGCGGTGGTCCGCATAATCCACTTCGTTCGGTGAATTCGGCCCGGTGAGATCGAGCACTTTGAGCTTCGGAACCGGCTTGCCGACGTCCGGCCCGGCCAGCAGCCGCTCGCCCCAAGCCAGCGCCCCGAGCAACAGCGACGCAACGATCAGCCGATTCACGCAACGCATGGCGGGGCTCCTTCGAACGGCGATTGAAGATGGTTGGCTCGTGGCGCGATATGCCAGGGCAAGCCAGCCACAGGTTAAACTGGCGCGGATTCTTTTTACAAGCCGCCGGGCGACGATTTGCCGGAAGTCGGGCCTGCGGCCGGAAACCGCGAAGTTGGCCAGATGAATTGCGGCCAACTTGGGAAAGTTGGCCATCTTCGCCGGCGAACTCTTTTGGCTAGCCCGCGCGCCGAGTTATCGATGGTCGCCCCGGCGACCGGAAGCCGCGAAGTTGGCCAAGATGAATTGCGGCCAACTTGGGAAAGTTGGCCGGCGGCATACTCGGGCGGCCGGAAACCGCGAAGTTGGCCAGATGAATTGCGGGCATCTTGGGAAAGTTGGCCATCTTCGCAGGGTTGCATCGGACGAACCCGATTCACCCGTTCACACTAACCCGAAGCGCAAGCGAGGAGTGCGGTGCAACTTACCTCGCTTGCGCTTCGGGTTAGTATTGGAGCGGTCTGTACGCGAACTTATGGGGCCGATGAATAGTACGGATTGAATTCTCTCCATTTACCCTATCCCGTACAATCTGCAAACTTTCCTCACGCGGTACGATTGCGTTGCCGAATTAAGGGACGATGCTGCGAACTTGTCGTTCGACGGCGGACGCCCTATCCTCATCTCCCCCAGGTTGTCCAAAATGGCGAGCGCTTCGCCAAATCCGGCTGCCAACGGCACGGCCGAGCGCTCCGGCGCCTTGGTCGATTGGATCGCGAGGTTCGGCGCGGTGGTCATCTACCGCATTTCGGCCATTGGCGATTGGGCCATCTTCAGCCTGAGCACGTTCGCCTGGATGGCGCGGCGGCTGCCGAGCCGCGGAACGCTGTTGCCGAATTTTTACCAGATCGGCGTGCTCAGCCTGCCGGTCGTGGCGCTGACGGGCACATTCATCGGGATGGTGCTGGCCGAACAAAGCTACGCCCAGTTTCGCTTTTTCCACTTGGAAACCCGGCTCGGCGGGGTCATCAATATCTCTTTGCTGCGCGAGTTGGGGCCGGTGCTGGCGGCCACGATGCTGGCCGGCCGCGTGGGCAGCGCCATGGCCGCCGAGTTGGGCACGATGCGCGTCACCGAACAGATCGACGCCCTGGACAGCATGGGCGCCAACCCGATCCATTATCTCGTCGTGCCGCGTTTCTTGGGCTGCCTGCTGTTGATTCCCACGTTGACCATCATGGCCGATTTCATGGGCGTGATCGGCGGCGCGCTGTACAGCATTTATCTGCTGAACGTCGATTCGCACCACTATTGGTCGAATTCGGAGCAGATGGTGCGCGTCTACGATTTGTTCGCGGGCGTGATCAAGAGCCTATTCTTCGGCGCCGCGATCGCCCTGGTCAGTTGCCACCGCGGGTTCCATTGCGACCCCGGCGCCGAAGGCGTCGGTCGCGCCGCGACCAGCGCTTTCGTGTATTCGTTCGTCTTGATCCTCGTGTTGGACCTGCTGCTGGGCATTATCTTGAACGCGATCTACTATCAGATCTGGCCCCAAGGGGCTTCGATTATTTGAAGAGAGAGTAGGGAGTAAGGAGTGAGGAGTGAGGAGATAGACTGATTGATGAATCGAGCCGTCGCGTCCATTTGACCTACTTCCTACTCTCTCGCTCCCAACTCCCTAATCCGGCATGAAAGCGCAAGACCACGAGCAAATCCCGCTGATGGAGGTCCGCGAACTGCACGTGCAATTCGGGCGGCAAGCCGTGCTGCGCAACATCAACCTGACGATTCCTCGCGGACAAACGCTGGCCGTGATCGGCGAAAGCGGCTGCGGCAAAACGGTGCTGATGAAAACGATGATCGGCCTGATCAAACCCACGCGCGGCGAAGTGCTGTTCGACGGGCAGCGCCTGGACCGGCTCAACGACCAGGAATTGACGCGGCAGCGCATTCGCTACGGCTTCGTGTTTCAGCAGGCGGCGTTGTTCGACAGCATGACGATCGAACAGAACGTGGCCTTTCCGCTGCGGCAGCACGACCACAAGTCCGAGGCCGAAGTGCGCCAGATCGTCCACCAGCGGCTGGCCGAAGTGGGATTGCCCGAGAGCGCGGCGCAGAAGAAGCCCGCCGAGCTTTCCGGCGGGATGCGCAAGCGCGTGGGCCTGGCCCGGGCGCTGGTGCTGAATCCGGAACTCGTGCTCTACGACGAGCCGACGACCGGGCTCGATCCGATCATGAGCGACGTGATCAACGAATTGATTTTGCGCACGCGCGAGCGGAACCCGGTGACGAGCGTCGTGGTCACGCACGACATGCACACGGCCCGTAAGGTGGGCGATCGCGTCGTGATGCTTTATCCTCTGCCACGGCTGCGCGCCGACGAATCGCAGGTGCTGTTCGACGGGCCGCCCGATGCTCTGGACGACGCCTCGGACCCGCGCGTCTCGCAGTTTGTTCATGGCGAAGCCGGCGAGCGCTTGAACGAAATGCGCGAGCTGGCCAATGGAGCGATCGACTGATGGACGAAAGATTGATGCAGTTTCGGGTCGGAGTGATGGCCTTGGCCACGCTCTTGATCACGGCCAGCCTCGTGCTGCTGATCGGCAAGTCGCCTTCGTTGGTGTCGGGCAAGTATACGATTTACATCAAGTTCGACGACGCGCCGGGAGTTTCGCAAGATACGCCGATCCGCAAGTTCGGCATTCGCATCGGCCGGGTCGCCAAAGTGGGCTTCGCCGACGACGGCAGCGGCGCGATCGTGACGGCCGAGATCGATTCGGACATCAAGTTGCGGCGCGATGAGTACTGCCGCATCAACAATTCGCTGCTGGGCGACGCGGTGCTCGAATTCATCAAAAACCCCGAGGTCGACGACCAAACCTACATCGAACAGGGCGACGTGCTCAAAGGCACCGTGCGCAGCGACCCTTTTCAAGTCGTCGCGAATCTCGAAGGCAATCTGTCGGCGGCGCTGAAATCGGTCGACGACACCAGCGACGAGATCGGCGTGCTGGCCCGACGCCTCAGCGATCTGCTGGGCAACAACGACGAGCAATTCTCGCGGATCGTGACCAAGACCGAGCAGACGCTCGACCAGTTGAAGTCCACGATCGCCAGCGCCGACGACGTGCTGCGCGATCCAGTGATGAAGGAAAACCTCAAGCGGGCCATCAACGACCTGCCGCGAGTCGTGGACGACGCGCGCGACGCAATCGGCAATTTGAAGACGACGCTCGGCGGCGTCGACCGCAACCTGGCGAACCTGGAGGGCCTGACCAAACCGCTCGGCGATCGCGGCCCGCAGTTGGTGGCCAACATCGAAAGTTCCACGGCCACGCTCGACAAGGTGCTGCGCGACCTGGCCGAGTTCTCCGATTCGCTCGACAACCCCAACGGGTCGTTCGGGCAATTGGTGAACAACCCGGAATTGTATCAGCAGATCAACTCGGCGGTGGGCAACTTCAACCAGTTGAGCAAGGAACTGCGGCCGATCGTGAAGGACGTGCGGATCTTCACCGACAAGCTGGCGCGGCATCCCGAGCAGATCGGCGTGCGCGGGGCCTTGAAACCGTCGAACGGCCTGAAGAAGAGCCCCTCGGAGATCGAGGGGATCGAGTACGGCGCCCCGGCCAAGAGCGGCGGCCTACGGTCGTGGAGCCCGTTCCGGCAGCCGCATTAGCCGAAGCGGCCGAGTTTTACAGTTTCTGAGCGCACTTCTTGCAGCGCTTCCGCAAAGGGTTCAGCTTGCAGCCGCATTTGGGGCAACGCAGGTTCTTGAGCTTCATCTTGCGGGCGGTGCGCGGACGAATCGTCATCGTGGCATCTCGGCAATCGTGCTAGGCGGGTCTTGTTGACGGGGCGGTTTTCGACGCGTGGAAAGAACCGCTCAGAATAGGGTTTTTCGGCGAACATGCAAGGCGAAACTGCACTTTCTCCGCATTTGTCGTTCTGCAATACTCCCCCGCGTGAAAATCTTCTTTTCCGTCGGCGAACCGAGCGGCGATCTGCACGCGGCGAACCTGATGAGGGCGATCCGCGCGCGGCGGCCCGACGTCGAATTCGTCGGCTATGGGGGCCCCCTGATGGCGCAGGCCGGCTGCCAGTTGCATGTCGACCTGACGGCGCTGGCCGTGATGTGGCTGCTGCGCGCGCTGTTGAATCTGCACAAGTTCCTGGCCTTGGTCCGCCGGGCCGATCGTTATTTCCGCCACGAACGGCAGGCCGCCGTGGTGCTGGTCGATTATCCGGGTTTCAACTGGTGGATCGCGCGCCGGGCGAAGGCGCATGGCGTTCCGGTGTTCTACTACGCGCCGCCGCAGATTTGGGCCTGGGCCAGTTGGCGAGTGAAAAAGATGCGACGGTTCGTCGACCACGTGCTGTGCAGCCTGCCCTTCGAGGAGCAGTGGTTTCGCGAGCGCGGCTGCAACGCAACATTCGTCGGCCATCCCTACTTCGACGAAGTTCGGCGCCAGCGGCTCGATCAGGATTTTCTCGACCAGCAGATCGTGCGCGAAGGCCCGCTTGTGACCATCTTGCCCGGCTCGCGCACTCAGGAGGTCGAACACAACCTCCGCTGGTTTTTGAAGGCGGCGGCCTTGGTGCGGCAGGCGGTCCCCGACGTGCGGTTCGCCGTGGCCAGTTTCAAACCGCACCAAGCCGAGTTCGCCCGGCGGCTGGCGGCCGAAACCGATTTGCCGATCGAGGTCTTTCTGCATCGCACGCCCGAGTTGATCGAGCTGGCCGATTGCTGCATGGCGGTCTCGGGTTCGGTCTCGCTCGAATTGCTGTACCACGGCAAGCCGACCGTGGTACTGTATTCGATCAGCCGCTTCGCCTATTTCGTGCAGGGCTTCTTTCG
>DATNEC010000061.1:0-3703 GCA_035606815.1 Pirellulales bacterium | reverse complement strand
CGCTCAGCAGCCCGATGCACAGGCCGAACTTGAGAAAGTGGGCGAACACCTGGCGATCGAGATAGCCGAGCGCCTTGAGCGTGCCCACCACCACGCGCTGCTGCTCGGTGAGCCGCGTCATGAGCACGTTCAGCACCAGCGCGGCGACCGACAAAAAGACCGCCGGATTGATCACGCCGAAGGCTTCCAGCCCCTGAATCTCATTGGTCAAAAACCGGTTCGAGGGCTGCTCCGAAAGCGGCACGGTCGTGAACACTCCGTAAGGTGCCAGCAGCAGTTCCGCGCGGCGCAGCACCTCTTCGGGCCGGTCGCGCAGATTGGGCGCCAGGCGGCCCAGCACCTGGTTGGCCGCGCCGTCGAAGTCGAACACGTCCTCGGCGAATGAGCGCTTGATGTAAAACACGCCCAGGTGCTCCGGGTCGGGCGTGATCGCGCCGGGGCCGACCAGGTAAGTGAATTCGCTGCTGACCGCCGTGCCGACGACGAACAACTCCTGCCGGCGGTTGTTCAGCAGCAAATGCACCCACTGGCCGGGATGAAGTCCTTGCCGCCGGGCGAAGGCGTCGTTCAGAATGACCTCGTTGTCGCGCGTGTCGGTGAAGTAGCCGCCGCGGCGCAGCACGATGTCGTTGATCGTCGGCTCGCGCCGGTCGGGCAGCGAGAGCACGATCCCGTTGAGCGGCTCGGCCACGCGCGGCAGGTCGACCGTGGCGAAGAACTGGATTCTCGGGCGAATCTCGACCACGCCGGGAATTTTTTCCAGCGGCGCCAGTTCGGCCAGCGGCGCCTTCTTCACCTCGACGGCGAAGTCGGCCATCCGGCACTCGGCGTAGTATTCGCGCTTGGCGATCGACAGGTTTTGGAAAGCGAAGCCCAAGGCCACGTAGCAGCCGACGCCGACGGCCATGATGCTGGTAATGGCGATCAGCAAGCCGCCGCTCGCTCGCAGCTCTCGCAGCAGTTTGCGGTCGAGCATTTTCACCAGACGATCTCCTCGGGCGGAGTCGGCGCCTCGTGGACCGTGGTTTCGACCACTTCGCCGCTGCGCAAGCGGATCACGCGGTCGGCGATTGCGGCGATGGCCGAGTTGTGGGTGATGATCAGCACCGTCTTGCCCAACTTTTGCTTGACGTCGAGGAGCAGCCGCAGCACGCGCTTGCCGGTTTCGAAGTCGAGCGCGCCGGTCGGTTCGTCGCACAATAGCAGTTGCGGGTTTTTGGCCAGCGCTCGGGCAATGGCCACCCGTTGTTGTTCGCCGCCCGACATCTGCGCGGGAAAGTGGTCGGCCCGGTCTTCCAGTCCCACCAACCGCAGCGCTTCGTCGGCGTCGAGCGGATCGCGGCTGATTTCGGTCGAGACCAGCACGTTCTCGCGCGCGGTGAGGTTCGGCACGAGGTTATAAAACTGGAACACGAAGCCGACCGCGTCGCGGCGGTAGATGGTCAGTTCGGCCCGGCTGAGCCGCGTCAGATCGCGCTCGCGGAAGTAGACCTTGCCCGTCGTGGGTTGATCCAGGCCGCCGATCAGGTTCAAAAGCGTGCTCTTGCCCGAGCCGCTAGGCCCCAGCATGGCCAGCAGTTCGCCATCCTCGACAGAGAGCGAAACGCCTCGCAGCGCGGCCACCTCGACTTCGCCCATCGAGAAATTCTTATGCACGTCTTCCAACCGCAACAAGGGCCGGCCGTTGGAGTGCGGTGCGGGGCTGCTCATCCGGGCAGGCTTTCTTAAGAACCCGAAAGAGGAGCGGGTTCCTGCGGAGGGCTTTTTTGCGGGCGTCGATCGCTCTATGGTCAACGTAGCTCGCAGTTTGCGATCGGACAAGGCGACGAGAAAATGAGCGTCCGGCCGTCGGTTATTGTTCAACCACGGATAACACGGATGACACGGATTTTGTTTTTTATCCGTGCGATCCGTGTTATCCGTGGTTTGTCTTCCGTGGCTGGCCGTTTCTTCGCCGATTCAGCGCTTCGGCGTCGCTTGGCCGGCCGCTTCGCGGATCGCCAGCAGCTCGCGACGAGACTTATTGAAGAATTCGAGCGCCATCGGCTGCTCGGGGAAACGCCGCGCGGCAAGCTCCTTGATGCGTTCGTCCAACCGCGCGACTAGCCAATCGAGATCGGCCTCTCGATAGGGCGCCTTGCCGCTGAAAGAGACATAGACCGGGTTCGTGTGCGCCTCGGCGTCGGGCTGGCCGCTGGCCGATGACGAGCGGGCGCGGGCGGCGATCCACGACGATTCGTCGAGCGTCAACGCGCGCTCAAGCTCGAGCCAATCGCCCGTGGCGCCGGCCGGGGCCGCGAGCGTCTCGACGACGCGGCCGTTGACGACAAGTTCGACGCTGGTGATCGGCGCCACTTCCGAACGCACGCGCACGCGGGCCGTCAGGCGCCGCGGCTTGTCGTCCTCGACCGCAATCGAATCGCCGGGCGAGCGGCCCTCGACGTCGAGCAGCAATAGCGGTCCGGTCGTGAAAAAGCTATGGCCGCCGGCGGCGCGGCGCGCCCACTCGGCGCTGTCGGGCCGCTCGGGGCTGTGGACATACGTGCGGCAGTCGCCGAAAGCGCGGCAATAGGGATAGTCGCTGGCGCCGATGGCGGGGAAGCGATAACCGATCGAGAGCATGCGATACCAGCCGTCGAGCGCAATTCCGCGATACTCGGCGAATTGCAGCAGTTCGACGCCGTCGGTCGCGCGCTGGGCGAAGTCGGCCAGAATCTCTTGCGAGTAACCGCCGTGAGCATGAAACGAATAACCGCCGAGCTTTCGCGTCTCCAGCCCGACCAGGCCGAACACGGGCCAATTGTTCGGATCGACCGTCAAGCCTTCGAGCACCAGCCGGTCGTGCATCAGCAAGCAGATGTGGCCGTAAGTTCCGCAGCGGTACTCCTGGCCCGAGGCGATGGTGTAGCCCTTCCGCGATTTGACGGAATTTCTTCCGAAGCCGTTTTGCTGCGGCCACTCTTGCCGCTCCATCACGCCCGAATAGCCTCGCGGGTCGTTCATGGCCAGCACGTAGCCGAACTGGATATCTTCGGCGGCGATCAGGTCGAGCGCGCGCTGGTCGTCCTTGGCGTTGCGGCGATTCAGGTGCAGATGCGTATCGCCCGAGTAATAGCCCAACTCGGCCATCGGGGCCGTGCGCTCAAGTTCGAGAGCGACTTTCTTCGTCGCCCCGGCCGCCGCCGAGGCGGTGAATCGCACGGGGCGGAACTCGTAGCCCTTCCAGACTTCGATTCGCACCGGGCCAGCCGGAACGTCGACGTGAAACTCGCCGGGCGTATAGAAAAACCATCCGTAGTAGCGGATCGGCCCTTTGCCCAGCCGGTTGCCGGCCCGGTGCAGACTCCAGGGCGCCAACGGATGATCGGCGGGTTCATAGTAGTTGCCGTCGGCGCCCACGACATTGACCCGGCAAAACGTCGGCTCGCCGGTCGAGCGATCGACGATCTTCACGTCCAGGCTGCCGACCTGGTTGCCCGCGGCGACGGCCAGCTTGCCGGCGTGATGAAATCCGGCAGGAGTATGAATGTACGCTTCGTCTTCCGGGTCGCCCTCGGCCGGGCGTTGATGATGAGGATGCGCGAAAGCCGGCGAGGGGGTGCAAGCGATCGCCACGGCGAACGACACGAACGAATGCAATGCACCGCGGAGGCGCGGAGAGAAGCAGTTCAAATTACAGAATCGCTGTTTCAGAAAATGCCTG
>DATNEC010000669.1:0-5033 GCA_035606815.1 Pirellulales bacterium | reverse complement strand
TCGAGCGTCGCGCCGGGCTTTTGGCCATCAGCCGACCATCGGCCGGTTCGTCGCGACGCTCGATCGGTCGCTCTTTCGGCGACCCGCGGCGCCCGATTTTCGATTGGGCCGGCTGCGAGGCGCCTTTGTCGCGGCGATGCTGGGCTACACGGTTGTTTGGAACGTCAGCGAGACCTTTTGTTCCGGCCGCGACGAGTTCCAGTTGCCGCCGGCGTGGCGCCTGCCCGCTCAGATCACGGGACTCGAACAATGGTGGTTCATGTTCGCCCCGGCGCCGATGACGAACGACGGCTGGTATGTGCTGAAAGGCGTGCTTGAAGACGGCAATGTCGTCAATCTGTGGGCCCCCGGCGAGCCGCTGCCCGTGGCGAAACCGAAGCGGGTCGGCGCAACCTATCGCAATCAGCGCTGGTGCAGATACTTGATGTGTCTTATGGAGCCGACCTACGACATCTTTCTGCCCGACTTCGCGCACTGGCTCCAGCGGCGTTGGGACGAGCGCTACGCCGCGGGCCGACCGGAAAAGCGCGTCAAATCAGTCGAGATAATTTATCAGCTCGAAGAGACCCCGGCGCCCGACGACGTCCGTCCCATCATCACGTCGATGATTCTCTGGAAGAACGAGTACGAGGCGTTCGCAGGGTCCGGGGCCAGGTAGAAACCGCATGGGACGCCAAGAGTCCACGCGGACGACGTTCTTTCGACAGGATTAGATCTTCTCGGCAGAGGCGGCGGGAGTGGCGCGCTGCATGACTTTCAGCTCGGCGCGGTCTTGCCAGCCCAGATGGCGCCAGAAGGCGGCGCCGGCGGCGTTGTCGACGTACAGGTAGATGTTGCACTTGAGGATGCCCAACGGGCTGAGCCGGTCCAGGCAGGCCTCGACCAGCCGGCGGCCAAGCCCTTGGCCCCGAAAGAGGCGCGCGACCGCCAGGTGATTCAAAAAACCGCGCCGCCCGTCGTGGCCGCAGAGCACGGCGGCGACGATTTGCGAATCGAGTTCGACGACGAGGCTCAACGCCGGGTTGCGGCCCAGATACCCCTCGATGGCCTCGCGCGAGTCCGATTCATTCAAACCGACGCCTTCGGTCGCCTGCCACAAGGCGACCACGGAGTCGTAGTCGGCAATGGTCATAGGGCGGAGCAGCATGGGAGAGGGGGGGTTGGGGATTGGTGGTTGGTGGTTGGTGGCTGTCTCTTCCCTACTCGCTACATCACTACTCCCTACTCCCACTCCCTACTCCCTGTTCCCTTGAACCATCCGCATCAGTGCGGCGATGGCGCGCGAATTTTCGTCGCCCTGGCCCTCCAAAGCGGCAATCACTTTCTGGCGGCGGTCGGCGGGGTGATTCTGGCTCAGCTTCCATTTGCCTTCGATCCGTTCGATCGGAATGCGGAACCCGACGATGTTCTGCGTCAGTTTTTCGATGAAGTCGTCTCGCTCGGCAAAGGTCCACGGCCGCGGCGCCCCCCGTTCATAAAACTCGACGTAGCTGCGCACGATGCCGAGCAAAGCCGGCGCGTCGTGAACGGCTTCGAACGTTCCGTAGACATGGACCGCCGCGTAGTTCCAGGTCGGCACGACCCGTTCGGCCTCGTACCAGCTCGGAGAAATATAGGCGTGCGGGCCGGAAAACGCCGCGAGCACGGTCCGGCCGTCGGCTTCTTTCCATTGCGGATTGGCCCGCGCCATGTGGCCGATCAACGAGCCGTGCGGGCCCGCGTTTCGCTCCAACAACAGCGGCAGATGGCTGGCCAGCGGGCCGTCGCCCTGCTGCGAGACGAGCATCGCGAAGCTATTCCGCTCGATGAAGTCGTGCAGTTCGGCCAGGTCTGTTTTCAGAAAATGGGCGGGAATGTACATCGATCAAGCGGGCCTTTCAAGAACCCCGGCCGAGCGAAACATGCGTCCGGCGCCGGTGATGGGTGCGGTTTCATCCTCAGCGCCTATTTTGTCCGCCAAAACCCATAAGACAACTCGGCACGGCGTTGGTTCGCTGGGATTTCGGGACTGCGCGATTTCTTGACTCGCGGGGACGTGTCCATGCGCGTGCCGAAAGGTAGAATAGCCCGAGGGGCCGAGGTTTTCCGATGAACGAATCGCGTCGTCAGCAAGGAAAGCAACCGAAGAGCGCCTCCGCCATCCGCGCGGCGCTCGATGCGGTGCAGCACGGCAACGGCCCGCCGCCCGCCGCCGGGCCCCAGACCGGCGGAATGCAACTCGACGACCGCCTGACGATTGCCTCGTTTTACGATCGCGAGGTCGCCCTTCGCTTCATGGAGCGGCTAGTTGCCGCGGGAATCATGTCGGCGACGCTGCGCCGCGGGTTTCGGCAAGACCAGGTGCTGGTCGATTGCGGCGACCGCCGGCAGGCCGCCGAAGTGCTCGCCGAACACCTGGCCAAGACGCCCGACCGCATGACGTCGCGTTATCGGCGCAGCATCGATTTCCTGCTGCTCGGCGCCGTGCTGGGCGGAACGCTCGGCGCGATCGGCATCGCCAGTGAAACCATGTCCGGCAAGGCCCTGCAAAGCCCGCGCGGGCTGCTGACCGCGGCGGGTTTCACGCTCTACGGCGCCGTGCTCGGCTTGTTCTTCGGTAACATCGACGACCACAGTCGGCGCGCCGGACGGCTGCAATTCAGCGTCCGCGACATCTTGTTCGCCATGACCTTGCTGTCGTTGCTGTTCTTGTCGTGGCGCGCGTTGGGGATCGTCTGGCGCTAGCGAAACACGCTGCGCTTCAGGCGTTCGAACATGCCGGGCTTCTCCTCGGGCGCCTTGGGAGGCGGAACCGGCTCGCGGACGGCGGGACGCCGGTCGACGGTTCGCGCGGCGAGCGGCACGTGAGACCTCAAGTAGCGCGGCCAATACCCGTCCAGCAGTTGCTGGCAGTCGGCGAACTGGCGATTTTCGAGCTTGCGACCCGCCAATTGAATCGACATCACCAGGGCCAGGGCTTGTCGATCTTCGAGTCTTTCCAGGTCGAACATCCGGATATCGTCGATCCACGCCTCGCCGCCGCGCTCCAGAAGGAATCGCAGCCGCAGCGGCGAGATTCCTTCGGTGGGCAACTCGGGAAACACGAATAAATACTCGGTCCAGCCGGCTTTCAAGGGTCTCGCGTCCGGTCCTTGGCCCACCGGGGCCTTGCGCACGTAGCTCTGTCCGCCCGCGCGCCCTTCGAGCATCAACCACAACCTCGGTTGACGGCTAGCGTCGGCGGTCCGCAGGCACACCGATACCGATAGCCATCCGGTGCGCGGCGCCGGAAAGGGAGCGCTCGCGAGCGTGGCCGGGCCGGCTTCGGCCGACAGTTTGACCGCGTACTTGCCGGAATGCGGATCTTCGTCGTCGAGTTTCGCATTCCCACCCTGGGGCGATTCACGGCCGGCGAGTTGCTCCAACTGTTCCAACTTCGAGCGGCGTTCGCCGCTCTCCCAGCCGGGAATTCCGCCGTTCGCCGTTTGCTCGAAGCCGTGGTTCTGCAAAACGTCCAGCGGCGGCGGATCCTTGAGCACCGCGGCGCGCTCGAACAAATCGTTGATCTCGTCCATCAGTTGCGACGGCACGCGCTCGTCGAGCGAGACTTGCGGATTCGAGAACTTGACGTCCGGCGAAGTGAAAACCGCGCCGAATACGTCGTAGGCTGCGAGCGCCATGCTCCAAGAACGACGATGTTCTTTCCCCGTGAGCGCCGGAGCGCGGCGAGCGGCATTCAGGCTCCGCACGGCGCAGTCGGGCATGTCGACCGACAGGCTGACCGTGGCCTTCCAAGGCGAATCGTTCACGAGGTAGACAAAAGTGCGGCCGCCGCTCGACAGCGTGCGGATCGTCACGGGCTGGGTCGTGGTCGGTTCGCTCGCGCCGGTCGAGGCCGTTCGCTCGCCGGCGTCGTCCGCGGCGCGGCCCGCGGAGAGCGTCTCGAACGATTCGTCGGGCAATTGCCGGTAGACGGCGATCAGGTCGCTGAGTTCGTCTTCCTGACCGAGCGGCAGCATCCAGCCGCCGTCGAACATCGCCTTGGCGTCGAGCGTCGCCAGGGCATGGATGAAACGGCGGCGATTTTGCGGCCCGGCGGGCGCCGGCTGCGAGGCCAGCCAGGCATAGGTCTTCTTGAAGGGGCTTTTGGCGTCGAACGATTGCAAGCGGGCCTCTTGTGGCTCGTGAAAGAACAAGCTGCTGGCCTCGACGGCGGCGAACTGGCGGTCCAGGTTGGCGTCGAGATTGACCTCCAGGTTGGCGGCCTGGTCCGGCAGCGGTCCGAGCGGCGCAATTCGTTGCGGTCGCAACAGCGCCACGCCGTCCGCGTCGCGGTACAACTCGGGATCGATTCCCACCGCGAGCAACACGTCGAGGTTCTTGGTGGGGCTGCGCGAAAGGACAGGCCCCAATTCGCGGACCAACTCCGGCCGATCAAAGAGATGGGCGCCGGCCAGGTAAAGCTTCGAGCCGGCCGTTCGAGATGCCGCTTCGGCCTGCATGCGGCGATAGAACAGGCTCAACGCATTGGCCCGCCAGTGCAGCCATTTTTGCCGCTCGGGGCCTTCCAGCAGCTTGACTCGCTCGGCGAAGCGTTGCTCTCCGCCGGGCAGCTTGACTCCCGCGTCACGCTGGAATCTTTCCAGCGTCTCGCGGTCGTAGCCCCAGTCGGCGCCGGGCAGTTGGGCATAGCCGTCGGCCGACAGTTGCAACGCGATGCCGCCGAACGACGCGTGATGGCGATAGCGATCGACCAGTTCGCGGACCACGGCCAGCATTTCCGCCTGCACTCGCTCGTTGAGCGGATTGTAGTAGGGGGCCAGGCCCTGCCGCGGGGGATGGCGGTCGAGCCATCGCGCGCCGTCGGCGCCGATCAGCTCGATCCCTTCGCTCTCGGGCCCGCCGCTGCGGCGCAAGGCTTCCAGCGCTTTGAGCGGCATCGAGAAATCGACGGCCGGAATCAACGTCAGGCCCTCGCGGTCGAAGACGCGGAACAGCAGTTCGAGCACGTCCTTGCGCACCGGGTCTTGCCCGCTGGCGAAGAATGCGCCGGT
>DATNEC010000666.1:0-5409 GCA_035606815.1 Pirellulales bacterium | reverse complement strand
TGCGCCGGCAACGCCGAAATGGTCAAAGCCTTGGGAACGATCAAGGCTTACTACGATTACGGCATGTTCCAGGCCATCCAGATCGCCGCGATCGTCGCCTTGCGCGGCACGGAAGCGGCGGTCGAAGACCAGGCCCTGCTCTACCAGCGGCGCCGCAACGTGCTGGTCGACGGCCTGCGCCGCATCGGCTGGGAGATTACGCCCCCGCGCGCCGGCATGTTCGTGTGGGCCAAAATCCCGGAGCCCTGGGCCAGCCAGATGAGCACGATGGACTTCGCCATGAAGCTCTTGGAAGAGGCCGACGTGGCCGCCAGCCCCGGTTCGGGCTTTGGACCGGCGGGCGAGGGCTATCTGCGAATGGCCCTGGTCGAGAACGAAAACCGCCTGCGTCAGGCCGTCCGGCAAATCGGCCGCTGCCTGGGGCAAAGCGAAGCCAAGCCAAGCGTTACGGCGCCGGGGATCGTCTCGGAGGCTGAAGCTGCCGCTGGTGCAGGCGAGCGGGGGCGTCGGCTTCCTAGAGAACAAGAGTCGGGAACCGGCGGCCGGGCGATCGCGGACTCGCCCTAGTCCCACATTGCACCAGGAGGCTGACGCCTCCGGCTCGCCAAAGCGATTCTCGAATCGTATATTGAATGCCGCGACGGTCGCCTCGGCGCAAAAAAATGAGGGTCCTTGTTCGCCGGGACAAGGACCCTCTTTCAGAGGCTGCCCGGACTGAGGCAAAGGGTTAGTTTGCCGGCCCGGAGACCCACAGCCGTAGAAACGTATCGGGTCTGGCCCCGCAATGACTTGAGCGAGGCCGCGTTGCGCGGCGCGCTTGGCGCCGCGGCGGCCGGCGCGTTCGGAATAATCGCAACGACCAAGCGCATGGCGCGCCTTCACCCAAGCACGCACGAAACTCATGACGCAGATTGCTAAGCTCGCCTTGGAAGACGGAACGGTTTATACGGGCGCGTCGTTCGGCGCCGCCGGCGAAGTCGCCGGCGAAGTTTGCTTCAACACTTCGATGACCGGCTATCAAGAAATCGTCACCGATCCGAGCTATTGCGGACAGATCGTGGCCATGACTTGTCCGCAAATCGGCAACTACGGAATCAACGCCGAAGACGTCGAAAGCGACCGGCCCAGGCTGTCGGCATTCGTGGTCCGCGAGTTGAGCCGCCAGACAAGCAATTTCCGCGCGTCGGGCGGCTTGCACGACTATCTGGCCGCGGCAGGGGTGCTCGGGCTGGCCGGCATCGACACGCGGGCGCTGGTGCGAAGAATCCGCAGCCGCGGGGCGCTCAAAGGCGTGATCTCCACCGTCGATCTCGACGACGCCAGTCTGGTGGCCAAGGCCCAGAACAGCCCCGGATTGGTCGGACGCGACCTGGTTCGCGAGGTCGTGCCGAGCGGTCCGAGAATCTGGCAAACCGAGTTGAACCCTTGGTCGAAGCTCGACCCGGCGACGCCCATCGATGCCGCGACCGACGGCCAATTGCCGCACGTCGTCGCGCTGGATTACGGCATGAAGTGGAATATCGCCCGGCACTTGCGGTCGCTCGGCTGCCGCGTGACGGTGCTGCCTGGCACGTCGACGGCCGGCGACGTGCTGGCCCAACAGCCCGATGGCGTGTTTTTATCGAACGGGCCCGGCGACCCAGAACCGCTGGTTTATGCCGTCGAAACCATTCGCGGCGTGCTGGGCAAGGCGCCGGTGTTCGGCATTTGCCTGGGGCACCAACTGTTGTCGTTGGCTTGCGGGGCGAAAACATTCAAGCTCAAGTTCGGCCACCGCGGCGCCAACCAGCCGGTGATGAACCACGAGACGGGCGAAGTCGAAATCACCTCTCAGAACCACGGGTTCGCGGTCGACGAGGCCTCGCTGCCCTCCGAGTTGGAGGTGACCCATCGCAACCTGAACGACAACACGATCGAAGGCGTGCGGCACCGCGGGCTGCCCGCCTACAGCGTGCAATATCATCCCGAGGCTTCCGCCGGCCCGCACGACAGCGATTATCTGTTCGACCGCTTCCGGGAGATGCTGCCCAAGAGGGCGGCGAGCCTGCGCGGCTGAGCCGAACGATTCGGCAACCGCCGAAGACCTTGCCTGGTCAGGACATTGTCGCTTTTCGCTCCGCGAAAAGGCGCCTTTGGCTACGCTGCGGACGGTTGCTCGCATCCGCACGAACGCAGATTGTGGGCTATATTTTCGCACGGCAACCTTGCCGCCCGCCCAGCCTTCGCCCCTTGTACAAGCGGCACTGCTTGCCCATGAGGGATGACGGCTGACGCCCGCGTGGCTCGATCGTCCTTCACGCGGGCGCCCAACCGCGCACCCGTTTTCCATGAGGCAGTCGCATGATTCGCACATTGCTCGCCGCTATCGTGGCCGTTTCCGCGTTCGCCTTTGCCGGCGAAGTCCAAGCCGCCAGTCGGGCGTTGACCCGGGCCGAGATTCGGCGGATGCCGATGGTGGCCCGGCCCAACCGGCCCGGCCATTTCTTTGGCAATACCGTTCGCCGGCTCGCCGGCCGTTAAACGACCGAAGCTTCATTCGTCGAACAGCAGACAGACCACGTCCATCGCGGCGACGGCCAGCGAGGGGTTTTGGATCTGATCGCCTTCCAGACAGTCGCGCCAGACTCGCAGGGCGTGACGCAGGTATTGCTCGCGCGACTCCTCGATCAATTCCGAACCGAGCCGGGCAAGCACGTCGGGCCAGAGCTGGCGCAGCTCATCGAGCGCGCCGGGTTTGCCGGCAATGGCCTCGAACACCGTGTCGTCGAGCCGCTCCAGGTGTTCCATCGCGGCCGGACATTGCGATCCTAAAACCTGGGCGGGATCAGGCTCCAAACCGGACGGCGCGCTCGGGGCCGCGCCTTGCACCGCCCGCAGAAAGCGCAAATGGGCGGCGTCGGCGCGGCGCTCCTCCTCGCCTGTCGAGATGGAGCGAGCAGCGACGGTTGGCGAGCCGGAGTCGTCAGCCTCCGGTTGACGCGGCCGCGAGACGAAGTCGGAACAACCGGCGGCCGACGCCTCCGGCTCACCATAAAAGGATGCCTCCGGTTCGCTGGAAGATGACGCCTCTGGCTCGCCGGCAACCGTCTGGAAACCAGCAGCCGTGCTCAAGGATGCGGCCGCCAGCTCCAAGAGCTCGTTGCCGAGCGCCAGTAAATCGCTTGAGCGTAAGCCCGGCCGCGATTGGGCGAACTGCTGCGAGAGAAAAGCGCTGCGGCCGGAAGCGACGGTCAACGAGATGAAGCCGCCCCAGCCGGAGGTCGCGGTGTATTTCTTGGGCGGCTTCTCGGAAAGTTCGAGAACCGTTTTGTCCTGCTGCCTCAAGATGCGGCGCTGATCGTTCGGATCGTCTCCGAGGCAAAGAATGCGAAAGGGCCGGCGCGGAGAAGGCTTGAGTCCGGTGCAGAACGAAAACTCGGTGCGGCACTCGGGCGGCAGGCAGTTGAGGATGCCGTTGACCAGGCGGATGCCGTGGACGCCGGCGATCAGGGCCAACGAGGGGCCAGTGATCGCGGCCTCGACCAGCGCTCCCAGCCAACTCGCGCCGGGGTCCGACAGCAACTGGGCCAAGAGGGCCTGGTCGACCGTGGCCGCCTTGCCCGAGAGGCGGAACGGCTCGAGCGTCTCCGGCAGCGGATCGTGGACCTTGAGCGAGCCTTGGGCGAAAGCGGCGGTCAGCAAGGCGAACGGATTGTTGGCGAACCGCGCCAGCGCTTCCGGCGGCACGACCAGGCATTGGGTGTAAACCTTCGGCCCCGTGCGAGCGCTGTATTCGCTGCCTGCCGGCGTGGTTTTCGAGACGCAATACGCGCCGCTCGGCAGCCTATGGAAGTTGACGCTGACCGCATCCTCGCCGCTTTCCAACAGCGAGTCGTGCGAGGGGCCCCAAGCCTGCAATTCGCGCAGGTCCAGGTCGTCGATCCCGCCGCTATGGACGGCCAATTGATAGCCATCCAGACGGTTCGTCTGGGCCGAGGTGAAAATCGCTTGTTGAATGTGTTGTTCGATGAGCAAGCGGCGGCCTTTTTTGTTTATTTCGTCGAGCGGCCTGTTGGCCCGGCTCAGTCATGGCAATGTCGGCTTTCGCGGGAGCGAGAGCGCGTCTTGTCGCGGAGCGAAAAGCGACGATCAGCCTTGTTTCACCAGCCACTCAAACGGTTCGACCAGCCCGCGCGGTTCGATTCGCAGCGGCACGCGCACTCGTCCTTCGCGGCGGTTGCGATAGGCGCAGCCGCCGGCGACTCCGACCGCGAAAAAGCGATAGTTGCGAAACCGCTCCTGGCACTGCCTCCACAAGCCCGGCGCGCGCGACTGCGCGAAGGCCGCCGGGTCGGCGAAGCATTCCTCGCATTCGTCGGCCTTGGTCAGCACGAAACCGATCGGCCGGTTGCTCCAGCCGCGCTTCGGATGTTCGTCCAATTCGGCGATGTAGCTGAGCAGCTTCATCGTGAAATAGTCCTGTTCGAGCGAGCCGCTTTGCAGCTTCACCGTATCGATCAGGATCAACACGCCGAAGCATTTCGTCAGCAGCGGGTGGATCACGTCGTAGGTATGCGGATGATCGACTTCTTCCAACAGGGCCTCGCCGGCCATGTCGGGCATGATCAGTTCCAGCGGCTGCTTCTTGCCGGTCATCCTCAACTGGGCGTGGACCCAGTTCCAGCGATCCGGCTCGGTCGGCGTTTTGCCGGGGAACTCGCCCCGCGCGAGCGCCGAGGCGGTCATCTGCTGCAGGTTGATCGAGAAGGCGCCGCGGGCAAGCATCTGAATGCGATCGGGCTGCCGCGAAAGCATGTCCATCAACATGCCCAGGTAGACCGTCTTGCCCGCGCTGCTGGCCCCCAGCGCGGCCACCATTCGCGGGCGGATTTTTTGCGTGGTCGCCTGATGGGCCAATGCCATTGGGGCGAAACACTGCCGGCATAGCTCGGCGTCGAACGTGTTGTCGAGGCCGCAGATGTAGCAGGGAACCTGGACTGCATACTGGGCCAGCCGATATGAATCCATCGGCAAGGCGCCTTCTTTGATCATGGCGATGCTCCTTCCGCTTGAGTTGCGGCCTCTTGAAGTTCTTCGGGCGGCGGCGGCTCGTCGTTCGGCTCACGCTCCCCGGCCGGCTCGGGCGAAGCGACGTCGCACAGCCCGATGGCGCAACGGAAGCCGATGTTGTGCTTGCGCGAAAGCGGACTTTCGCCGCTTTGAAACTGGCAGGTCGCTTGGTTCTCGAAGTAGGTGTCGAACGCCCCGCCGCGGATGCTCTTCATCGGGGCCGGCAGAATCAAGTCGTCCTGCTCGGCGTCGGAGGCGCCGAAGTTGCCGCTGGTCCATTCCCAGACGTTGCCGATCAGTTGGTACACCCCTCCCACGCTCACGCCGGAAGAGAATTCGCTGACGGCCACGGCTTTGCCC
>DATNEC010000658.1:0-9332 GCA_035606815.1 Pirellulales bacterium | reverse complement strand
CCAGCCTCATCGGGCCGAGTATCATCCGAGCGCCGATTGGCTCGGCGAACATGGCCGCAATCCGGCGATGGCCAAGGGCGTCGAGTTCACGAACATCCCGATTTTCGCCCAAGAGATCGTGCGGATGCCGATGATGACGCTGCACGAACTGGCCCACGCCTATCACGATCGCGTGCTGGGTTTCGAGCACGCGGAAATCGAAGCCGCCTATCGCCGCGCCGTCGAGAGCAAATCTTACGAAGCGGTCGAGCGCTCCAACGGCAAGACCGAACGGGCGTATGCGCTCGCGAACGCCAAGGAGTATTTCGCCGAAACCACGGAAGCGTTTTTCGGCCGCAACGATTTTTATCCGTTCAACGGCGCCGAACTCCAGCGCCACGACCCCGAGATGCACCGCCTGCTGAAGCGAATCTGGCTCGGCGAAAAATGACGACGGGTCGCCGGCGCCCGGCGTCTTTGGTTTGCGTGAATTCACCTCATGAAGATCACTGCCATCAAGGTCTACCAGGTCGATTTGCCTTTAAAAGAAGGCGATTACAAATGGTCGGAAGGCAAAAGCGTCGCCGTCTTCGACAGCACCGTGGTGCGGGTCGAGACCGATGCGGGCATCGTCGGCCACGGAGAGGTTTGTCCGCTGGGGCCGGTCTACCTGCCGGCGTATGCGCGGGGGGCGCGGACCGGGCTTGAAGAACTGGCCCCTCGCTTGTTGGGCGAAGATCCCACGCAATTGCAGCGGCTGAATCGAACGATGGACGCCGTGCTCAAAGGCCACCCCTACGTCAAGAGCGCCATCGACATCGCGTGTTGGGACATTCTGGGGCAAGCCGCGGGAATGCCCGTCTGCCATTTGCTCGGCGGACGCTACGGAGAAGATTTCACGCTTTACCGGGCCATTTCGCAACGCCCGGCGCGCGAAATGGCCGAAAACGTGGCGCACTACCGCGCGGAGGGTTATCGCCGCTTTCAATTGAAAGTCGGCGGCGATCCGAACGAAGACATCCGCCGCATTCGCGCCGTTCGCGAGTCGCTCGAACCGGACGACAAGCTCGTGGCCGACGCGAATACGGGCTGGCTGATGCACGAGGCGGCGCGCGTCGTCAACGCCGTGCGCGACGTCGACGTCTATATCGAGCAGCCCTGCGCCAGCTACGAGCAGTGTCTGGCGATTCGCCGGCGCACGCCGCTGCCCTTCGTGCTGGACGAAGTCATGGATTCGGTCGATATGATTCTGCGAGGCGCCGCCGACAAGGCGATGGACGTCGTGAACATCAAGATCAGCAAGTTCGGCGGGTTGACCAAGGCCAAGCAGGCGCGCGACCTTTGCGTCTCGCTGGGGATCGCGATGACTCTCGAAGACAGTTGGGGAGGCGACATCGTGACGGCGGCGATCGCGCACCTGGCCCATAGCACTCCCGTCGAATTCTTGTTTACGGCGACGGACTTCAACAGCTATGTGACGCAAAGCATCGCCGAGGGGGCGCCGCAGCGGGTCGACGGGCGGATGGCCGCTTCGAACGCGCCGGGGCTTGGGGTGCGGCCGAGAATGGATGTGCTCCGCGACCCGGTATGGCAGTGCTAAGCCCTCGTCGAAGCGGTCGGAAACGCGATGCGATTGAAAGACAAAGTAGCGATGATCACCGGCGCCGCGAGCGGCATCGGCAGGGGGATTGCGCTCGCCTTCGCCGCCCAGGGCGCGAAAGTGGCCGTCGCCGATCGCGACAGCCAGCGCGCCGCATTGGTCGCCGACGAGATCGCCAGGGCCGGCGGCGCCGCAATCGCCGTCGAAATGGACGTGACCGACGAGCGGCAAGTCGAGATCGGCGTGCGCCGCGCGATCGATGAATATGCCGCCCTCGACATTTTGGTGAGCAACGCCGGCGTGCAGCATGTCGCCGCGCTGGTGGATCTCGATTTCGCGGACTGGAAAAGACTGCTGGCCGTACATCTCGACGGCGCCTTTTTGACGACGCGCGCCTGCATGCGGCGGATGATCGAAGCCGGAAACGGAGGAACGCTGATCTACCTCGGGTCGGTCCATTCCTTCGAGGCATCTGCTCGCAAGGCGCCCTATGTGGCCGCCAAGCATGGTCTGATCGGCGTTGCGAAAACGGCGGCCAAGGAAGGCGCGCCGCACGGCATTCGCGCCAACACGATTTGCCCGGGCTTCGTGCGCACGCCGCTGGTCGAAAAGCAGATCCCCGAGCTGGCCCAAGCGATGGGCCTCTCCGAAGCCGACGTGGTTCGAAAGGTCATGCTGGCGCCGACCATCGACGGCGAATTCACGACGACCGGGGATGTCGCCGAGACCGCAATTTTCTTGGCCGCGTTTCCGTCGGCCGCCCTCAGCGGCCAGTCGATCGTGGTGAGCCACGGCTGGCACATGCAGTGAGCGCCCGCTCGAAACGGACCATGTCGCGCATCAAGGCCCCCGCCCGTTGGTTGATCTTCGCCGCCGCATCACTGGGCTGCATCGCCGCCGCCAAGCGGCAAATCGACGACTTCCATCGGGCAGCCGCCCCCTTCGAACGGCTGACGGGGCGCCGTATCGACGCCGCGGGCGGCGGCGTCGGCGAGTTGCTGGGACGGCGCGCCTTGCGATGCTTGGACTTGAGCGGCAGCGGCCTGACCGACGCGGAGCTGCTCGACCTTCAGCCGGACCTTGAAGCGCTCGCCGGGCTCGATCGGCTCGTGCTCGGCCGCACGCGCGTTTCGGATCCCGGGCTGGAGGCCCTGGAACGTTTAGGCCAATTGCACAGTCTCGATCTGCAAAACTCGCCGGTTTCCGACGCCGGGCTCGAACATCTTCGGCCGCTGTCGGGACTGCGGCGGCTCGGCCTCGCGGGAACGCGGATCACCGACGCCGGCGTGCGCCACTTGGAAGCGCTCGATGGCCTGCATATCCTATGGCTGGGCCGGACCCGGCTCACCGACGAATGTCTTCCGCGGCTCGCTCGGCTCAACGAACTCGAAGTCCTAAGCTTGGAACACACCCAAATCAGCGACGCCGGCGTTCGATGGCTCGAAGCGGCTTTGCCGGAGTGCGAGATCATTCGTTAAGAGCGATCGCGCTCAGAGATATGCGGCCAGATTGTGGAGCGTATGGGCGATGACGACGGGCCAAAGCCGTCGAAACAGGCAGAAGGCGACGGCGTAGACGAAACCGGAGGCCGCCGCGTCAACCACTCCGCCGGGGCCTTGATAACAGTGGTAGCCGGCGAAGAGCACGGTCGTGATCAGGACGCTCAGCCAAGTCGAGTGCAGCAGTTGCTCGAAGCGGCGAATCAAATAGCCGCGCATGACCAATTCTTCGGCGAAGGCGCTTGCGGCGATGAACACGACCAGCGCCGCCCACTGCGCGGCCGAGTGCGGCACGCTAAAAGGACAATCGCGCAGCGCGGTCAGGGCTTCGATTTGATCGCGATCGAGCAGCGTATCGAGCATACGAATCAGGCTCGCAATCAGAACGAGCTTGACCATCCAGACGGCGATCCCGCCAAGCGAGTCGAGAACCCAACGGGGCCGCGCCAGGCCGAAGTGGCTCCATCGCTCGCCGCTTCGGCCGATGAAGTACAAGACCGGTGCGCAGACCTGGATGGAGCTGGCAAGCGAATACCAGAAGTCCTCCCAGAACGACGGAACGACCGAATCGGGCCAGATCAGGCTGCCCAAGCCGTAGATCCACGCGGGCAGCACCGCCAAGCACAGTACGGCCGCGGTCTCCCAAAGTAATTGTCGGCGCGAAAGCCTGGTCGAGAGATCCCAAGGACGAGGCTCGTCTTCTTCCAGGTCGATATTCGGCCCGCCGTCCGCCACGATCGCACCCCCCGCTTTTCAAGCATTTGTCGCCGCCCATTTTAGCTCCGGTTCGAATGGCGTTCCATGCGGGCGCCGCCAGCCAACCGAGATCCCGCCTCGCGAGGCCCCCGGCGTTCCGCCGGGACCGAGGATTGCCTTGACATGGGGGGTGGCGCAAGGTTTATTACTAAGCGTGCGTACGTGGTTTGTGTTTGGCCGCGGACATCCGTGAACTGAAATTTCGGAGATTTCGTGCATGAAGAAGGCCGTGTTTGTTTTATTGTGTGCCGCCTTTGCCTTCGGCCTGACGCCGAACTCGGCCAAGGCCATCAAGCCCTTTTTCGATGAGTTCAAGGCAAAGTACGTCAAGGCCGACGGCAGCGCCGAGGACAAGGCGTTTGCCGATTTGGTCGAAAACAAGGTGAAATGCAACGTCTGCCACAAGGGCAAGGAAAAGAAGGACCGCAACGCCTATGGCAAGGCCCTGGACGTGCTGCTCGATAAGAAGCTCGACGCCAAGGACAAGGAAAAAATCCAGAAGGCCTTGGACACCGTCGCCAAGCAGAAATCGCCCGAAGGCCCGACTTTCGGCGATCTGATCAAGGAACACAAGCTTCCGGGCGGAGCGGAGAAGTAAAAACCGCAGCCGCCGGTCTCATCTTCGCGATGCGACGGCTTCGCTGATTCAAGAAAAGGCCGGTCCTTCGGGATCGGCCTTTTTTTATTGCCGCATGCTTCGGCTGTAGGGGGAACGTCGGCTCAGTGGGCGCCTTTCGGTCCCCCCAGAAAGGTTTCGTGCGGCCGATCGGAACGGACCGATTCTCGCGCGTCACGAGGGCCGAGCGAACTTGGAGCGTCCATGTGAGCGTCGGGATGGACGCCGATTCCAAGTCGTTCAACCAGTTCGCCCCCCAGCCACCCCCCCACCGCACCGCAGCCCACCCCGATCAGGGAGAGCACGATCGGCAGGGCGCCTGGCTGGCCCGGAGCGCCGCTGCGCAGCAGCCAACTGGCGATGAACAAGGCCAGCATCACGACGTTGGCGAAAGCGTGCCGCACCCCAATGCGTTTCGCCCGCGTTCCCGAGGGAATTCCCACCCAGTCGACGGTTCCGAAGGGGGCCGCCGCCAAGCCGCCGATGATTCCCGACACGATCATCCAATAGGCCACTCTCGCGAATTCTGGATTCCCCGACGCCAAATGGATCAGGTCGAAGATGAACGAGGTAGTCAACAACCCCAACGGAAAGACAATCAATATGGGGTGGATATAGTGGCCGAAAATTTTGGTGCTCATAGCTTTTCTCCCAAAACGCATGTCTCAGCCGCGGTTGGCCCGTCCTTTCAACGTGCAAGGCATGTACCAAATAAAAAACCTCTCGACATCATGAGCCATGCCGAGAGGTTCGAGAATTAGCGAACGCATGCTAATCTTGATAATCGTAGTAATCTGGGTTGCGACGATTATCGTAGCCGCCTCGATCGTTGGGGCCTCTTCGGTAACCCGTGTCATAGGCGCCGTCGTCGTAGTTGTTGCCGCGATTGGGCGCTCGCGTGGTGCGGTAGCCTTCTTCCTCCCCGGCAAAAACTTCGTTCGGCGATCCCATCGTGGCGCGGATCGTTCTTTCGCGCCCGTTGCGATCGATGGCTAGGTGGATCTCCTCGCGCGGCTGCTTGCTCGCCAGGACGTGGATTAGATCTTCAGTCGAACGAACGCGCCGGCCGTCGACGGCGACGATTTCATCGCCGGGACGCAAGCCCGCCTCGTGCGCGGGGCCATTTTCATAGACGTGGTTGACCCTCACGGGCCCGCGAGCATCTTCATCCAACGTCACGCCCAGCGCTCCCCGGCGGTTGCGGCGGTAATGGGCGAAGCGATCGTCCTCTTCGCGGTAGCCTTCCGGCGCTTCGCCGTAGTTCGGATCGTAGCGCCGCTGGTTGCCGCCATATCCTTGCTGGGCATATCCCTGCTGGCCATAGCCTTGCTGTCCGTATCCCTGCTGTCCGTAGCCCTGCTGTCCGTAGCCCTGCTGTCCGTAGCCTTGCTGCGCATAACCCTGTTGATTGTAACCCTGCTGGCGTTGGCCGCGGCCATACTGCTGGTCCGGATAGCCTTGATTGGATTGATAGCTGCCGCGGCGGCTCGCGTAGCCTTGCTGCCCGTACTGTTCCTGCTCCATGCCGCTTTCACGGCCGAAGACCCGGTCGCGCGAGGTCAGTGTCGCCCGGACCGTCTCATGTTCGCCGTCGCGCAGAATGCCGAGCTTGATGCGGGCGTCGTCGCCGGCCCGTCCAATCGCCTTGACCAGGTCTTGCGGCTTCGCCACGCGCTTGCCGTTGACGGTCAGAATATCATCGCCGCGCTGCAACCCGGCCTCGTCGGCGGGGCTGCCGGGCAACACGCGGCGAATTTCCAGGCTGTCCTGGTGCAACACGACGCCCAGGGCGGCATGATGATGCGCGTCGTCCGAACGGTTACTCTGGTTGCGCGATGCGCGGTCGCTCCGATCGTTGTCGGAATCGTTGTCGGAATCACTCGAATCTTTGGACGACGAGGCATTAGACGAGTCCGAGTCGTCCGAGTCGTCGCGGGCCGTGGCATATCCAGTCCCAAATGCCAAAGCCAAAGTCATTGCCGCCGCGGAACTCACGGCGGGCTTGAGCCATCGGAACATCGTACGTCGCATGGAAACTTCCTCCATAAAGAAGCAGGACTGCCTGCTACGCGTGGAGACCATCTCCAAAACGCGAAACGGGCAAGTGGGTCCAAGGAACTTGAAAAGACGTCGTACAGCCCATCCAAGGCTGCTGATCCGGGCCCGCCCTGGGCGAAAGAAGGGGACGAAAAACGTCCCGCGAGCGGCATCGCTGCGGGGCGCCTTTCCGCCGCATGGAGCCGCCGCTGCCGGGCGACTCGACTAAGTGGAACCATACCGCGAACCCGAAAAAGTGTCAACGATGACACGATTCGCCCAAGCCGAAAAGCTTTTGAGAACTTCGCCTTATCAAGCTATAGTGATGCAGGCGAAGTAATTCCAACGAAAGTGACGGACGTGACGAAACCCACAAGTTTTCTGGCGATCTGCCTGGCGGCCCTCGCGTCCAATTCGATCCAAGCCGCCGAACTCGACGGCTGGCAGGGGATGCGGGTCATCGGCCAGAGCGGCATGCCGACGCGCATGCTCGCCGCCGATCTCGACGGCCAAGGCCGCGACCAGTTGATCGTCGTCAACACGCGCGAATCGCGGCTCGACTTGTACCGCTGGCTGGCGGCCGATCAGCGAGAAGCCCCGGTCGCCCGCGACGAGAACGAGCCGAATGAGTTGCCGTTGGCGCCCGAGTGGAAAAAATCGGAGTTGGTTTTGGAAGAATTGCCCTTGGACTTGGCGGTGCAGGATCTCGACGGCGACGGCAAGCCGGAACTGATCGTACTCACCAGCCCCTCCAATAAGGTCGTCAGCTACCAGCACGAGGCGGCCGACAAGTGGAAAAAGGGCGCCAGTTGGGATCTTCTGGCCGGCGCCCCCGCCGGTCGAAATCCGCTCCTGCTACGATCCTTGGGAGAAGGCAAGTTCGAATTGCTGGTCAGTTGCGAACAAGGAATTCAAACGCTGCGGCTTGAACCGGGCAATCGCCCAAGCTGGCTTAGCCCGCGAGAAAACCACGGCCGGGTCGATTGGAAGCTGGCCGATATCGACGGCGACGGCGACCAGGACGTGCTGGAATGGTCGCAACAGGCCCGGCAAACGGTGCGCTGGTACGAAACTTCCGAGGGCAAGCTGCTGCCCGCCCAAGTGTTGTTCGATCAGTCGGTGCAGGCCGTCGAGGTTTTGCGGCTGGCGAGCAAGCCGGCCGAACTGCTGTTGCTCGGCGGCCCGCAGCAAGGCTTGCTGCGCCGCTACGGTCTGGCGCGGGGGGCCGAAACGGAACTTGGCCGGCGCGAAACGCTGCCGATGCCCGGCGGCGCCGCGGCGCTATGGTGTGGGCTGCTCGTCGACGGTCGCGCGGCCTTGGTCGCGGTCGATCCCTCGCAACCCCGGTTGCGGGTGCAGCCGCTGGGCGACAAGGGCTGGCTGGCCGAGCAGAGCTTTCCGACGCTCGGCAATCTCAAAGGACTTGCCGCGGTGCAGGCCAAGCCGGGCACGTTGTTGCTGTGGACCAAGGATGGCTCCGATCTCCACGAAAGCCGCTGGGAAGCGGGCCGGTTGACGTATCCCACGGCCATGCCGCAGTCGGCGGAAGTCAACGAGCGGCGCATTCTGGCCCTCGATCGGGCGGGCGATACGATCTGGTGGGCGCAGCGCGTCGGCGCCAACGTCGACGTTTATGTTTGGGCGCCGGGCCAGGCGGAGCCCGCCAAGACGCGCTACGAAGGGGTCGGCGCAAAAATCGAAAAGGTCGTGTGGCTCGGCAACGTCTTGCTGGCCCAGGACCAGTTCGCCAACAAAGCCAAACTGGTGCGATTGGTCGACGGCAAAACGCAAATCTCCGAACCCTCTTATTTGGTCAAGGCCGACCTCGGCGAATACAAGTTGCTCCAGCATGGACAAGCCTTGCGTCCCGCGCGGCTCAGTGACGGCGTCGTGCAATGGTTGGGCGACGACTTGCAGCCGCTCGACCAGATCATGCTCTCGGAGGGACAGCGCTTGGCGGCATTTGCACCGTTGGCCGACGGCTCGGCCTGGGCCTTGGAGCAGGGCGGAATTTTTCTGCACCGGCTCAAGCCCGACAACGCCGGCATTCTTCGCGAAACCGAAAGCACCCGCTTGCCGGGCGGCGTCACGATCGCGCTCGATCCGCTTCTGGGTCTGATGCTCGTCGACCAAGACCGCGTCATCCGGCTCTCGCGCGGCCAACCCTGGGAATTGAAGCTGATCGACAGCCTCGACAGCCGCGTGGGCCGGCCCAGCGGAGTCAAAGAAGCCACCATTCACCGCATCATGACCACCGACCTGACCGGCGATCACGTCGACGAAGCGATTCTCTGCGACGACCATCGACATCAACTGACCGTGTTGGAACGGACCGAGGACAAGCTGAAATCGGTCTTGTCGTGGCCGGTGTTCGAGGACAAAACGTATCCCTACGGCGGCGTGCAAGGTTCGCTGGTCACGGAACCTCGAATGGTAATCGGCCTGAACGCTGACGGAGACGAGCGCCGCGACGCGGCGCTGCTATGCCACGACCGGTTGCTGATCTATATGGCGAGCGATAAAACCGCGGATAAGGCCGCGGAAAAGGCGGCAGAGAAAGCTACGGAGAAAGAATGATGCGTTGGTTTGCAATCACGGCCCTCGTCTGCGCCTGCGCGGCCGCAACCGTCGCCGCCCGGGCCGTCGCGGCCGAACACGATCGCGTCACGCTGACCTTGGTCGGCGGCGCCAAGATTTCGGCCACGCTGTTGCGGGAGAACAACGAGGGCGTCGTCGTCGACCTGGGCTACGACGTGCTGCACGTGCCCAAGGCGCGCGTACTGAGCATGGCTCGCGACGAAGCCGCCGGCGCCAGCTCGTCGGCCAACGACCGCGGCATCTTTCA
>DATNEC010000655.1:0-3013 GCA_035606815.1 Pirellulales bacterium | reverse complement strand
CAAGCAGATGGTCGCCCGCGGCAACGCCATCGAAAAGCGGTTTGGCGTCTTTCGCGCGAAGGTCGAGGGCAAGGAACTGCCCGACAGCGAGGTCCGCAAGATTTTGAAGCAATCTCGCGACACGGACCAGCGACGCGCGATCTGGGAGGCCAGCAAGGAGGTCGGCCGCGAAGTTGAACAAGAACTGCGAACGCTGGTCGAGCTGCGCAACAACGCGGCCCGCGAGCTCGATTTCGCCGATTATCATGCGATGCAGCTCGAAATCAACGAGCAGAGCCAGGACCAGGTCGTGCGGCTGTTCGACGATTTGGACAAGCTGACGCGCGGGCCGTTCCAGGCGGCCAAGCGAGAGATCGACGCCCATCTGGCCGAAATGTACAAGATCGGCGTCGACGAACTGCAGCCGTGGCACTATCACGATCCGTATTTCCAGGAAGCCCCGGCGATCTACAAGACGAGCCTCGATGCGGCCTACGCCAAGGCCGACATCCCCGAGCTATGCCGCAAGTTTTACGCCGGCATCGGCCTGCCGATCGACGACGTGCTGAAGCGCAGCGACCTTTATGAAAAGCCCGGCAAGAACCCGCACGCCTTTTGCACCGACATCGACCGCGAGGGAGACGTCCGCGTGCTGGCCAACATCGTGCCTAACGAATACTGGACCGGTACGATGCTGCATGAGTTGGGGCATTCGGTCTACAGCAGCAAGAACATCCCCGCGAAGCTGCCCTACGTCGTGCGCACCGACGCCCACATTCTCGCGACCGAAGGGGTGGCGATGATGTTCGAGCGGTTCAGCAAAAGCGCCGACTGGCTCGAGCAAATGGGCTTGTCGGTCGAAGACCCGGCGGCTTTCGACGAAGTGGGCGAAAAAATGCGCCGCAACAAGTTGCTGATCTTCTCGCGCTGGTGCCAGGTGATGCTGCGATTCGAGAAGGGGCTGTATCACGATCCCGCTCAGGACTTGAACAAGCTCTGGTGGGATCTGGTCGAGCAGTATCAGCTCATCAAGCGGCCCGAGGGGCGCGACGCCCCCGATTACGCCAGTAAAATTCACATCGTCGTGGCGCCGGCCTATTACCACAACTACATGATGGGCGAGTTGTTCGCCTGCCAGGTGAACCACGCGATCGCCCGCGACGTGCTGAAAACGGCCGAAGCGAAGAACGCTTCGTATGTTGGGCGGAAGGACGTCGGGAAGTTCATGAAAGAGCGGGTCTTCGCCCCCGGCCGCACGCTGACCTGGAACGAGCTGACGAAATTCGCCACCGGCCAGGAATTGAACCCGAAGGCCTTCGCCGCCGATTTTTCAGCGGAATAAGATTTCGCCCCTGCTTTTTCACCGCCTTGGATTCTGGGAGCACGCCTAGATGAATCTCGTCCGTCGAGCGCTCGTTGGCTGGGGATTATGCCTGTCGGCGATCGGTCCCGCGCGGGGCGAAGAAAAACCGGTCGATGAGTTGCTGGCCGAGGCGAAATCGACGTTCGAGCGCGGCCAGCCCGACGCCGCGTTGAAGTTGGCCGGCCGCGCGGTCGAGAGCGATCCCAAGAACGCCCGCGCGGTGTTCGTGCGGGGGCTGTTGTACGAGGCCCTGGCGAAGCACGGGCAAGCCCTGGCAGATTTCAACGCGGCGATCGAATTGAACCCGCGTTACGCCGACGCTTACGACCATCGCGGCAGCGAGCAGTTCAAGCTGGCGAAGATCGACGCGTCGATTGCCGACTTCGACAAGGCGATCGAACTCGACCCGGCGCGCGAACGGGGCCACTGGAAGCGCGGCATCTCCTACTACTATGCCCGCAAATACGACCTGGGGCGAAAGCAGTTCGAAAGCTACCAGACGTTCGACGACAACGACGTGGAGAACGCGGTCTGGCGATATCTGTGCATGGCCCGCGGCGAAAGCGTCGACAAGGCCCGGCGGAGCATCCTCAAGATCAAAGACGACCCGCGCGTGCCGATGATGCAGGTCCATGCGCTCTATGCCGGCCGCGCCACGCCCGACGACGTGCTGGCCGCGGCCCAAGCGGGTGGGCCTTCTCCCGAAGAGCTGAACCAGCGGATGTTCTACGCCGAGCTTTACCTGGGGTTGTACTTCGAGGCGGCCGGCGACCGCAAGCAGGCCGCCGAGCATCTCGAGGCCGCAATCCGTCACCGCATCGGCCACTATATGTGGGACGTGGCACGGGTGCATGTCGAGCTGCTGCGCCGGGCCGGGGGCGCCGAAGGAAGGCAAGAGCAGGGCCTCAATCTTCAACAACGGCAAGAGTGTCGCGGCGGCGGGCGAGACAAGACGCCTGACACCGTCGAGCGCACCGCGCAACTGCTCGAAAATCTATCGAAACAAACCGGCCTGACCTTCTCCGAAGAGGATCGAGAAGCGCGGGTGCTGTTCATCGAGCAAGATTGAGACGCGGATCAAATCTTACGACAGTGGCTCCGCCTCGGGGGCATATTCGGGTTCGATCATCGCCGCCGGGGCGTTGTTCAACATCCGAGCGGCCTTGCAGCCCTGGAACAGGCAAAACAAGACGTAAGCGTGAAAGCCGGCGCTCAACAGATCGCCGAACGCCAAATAGATCAGGCCGTCGATCACGTAAAGAAACATGCCGATGACGAAGGCCCAAACGTGGCCGCGGCGGGCGAAGAAACCAAAGCCGGCGAACACGCCCGCCGCCACGGCGCAGGCCGCGAAGGCCACGGCCTTGATGACAATTGCGGTGCTCGGATCGACGTTCTGTTCGAAGCCCGCCGCCACTGCGGCGATGATCGCCGTGACCGCCAAACCGACAATGAAGTTGACGCCGCCTCCCGAGATCAGGATCGCCGTGTTGACGAGCGACAGCCCGGCGATCCAGAAAAACCAGTTGGCCCCGGAATGTTGTTGATGCTCCACCGCGGCCGCGGAAAAGTCGTTTGACATGCCCTCGCTCCTGAAGATAGAGATCAGATCCGCCGGGCCGCGATCGAGCCGTCCGTTGGGACGCCATGAAAAAGACCTTGGCCGGCGCA
>DATNEC010000590.1:0-2413 GCA_035606815.1 Pirellulales bacterium | reverse complement strand
CGGGGTGAGGGCTCGCCGCTATGCGCAAGATCGCCGGCCGGACACGTCGCCCTCACCCTAACCCTCTCCCAATGGGAGAGGGGACTATTGCATCGATGACGATCGCGATTCATAAGCTCTCAATGATTGAACAAGAATTCGCGGCTGCTCAGCACGCTCCAGAACAGATCCTCGACAAGCTGCCGCTTGTCTTGCCCCGGCTCGACGAGCGCCGCTGACAGCTTTTGCTTTTCATCGTCGGTCGGAAACCGCGACAGGGCGGCGAGGTAAACATTCTCGATCAGCTTGTCGTCGGGCGTGTTGGCGGCGAGCAGCTTTTCGATCCAGTTGTCCTTGGCTTGCAGCTTTTCGTTGAGCGAGTCGCCGTTGGAAATGTGCAGCACCTGGACCATCGTCGGCTCGGCCGTTCGCTCGCATTCGCAGGTCACGACCCGCTCGGGCCGGCCGAAAGTTTTGAGAAAGTACGAATTCACGTTGGCATCGGGCAGTTGCATCGCCCGCCAGCCGGCCGGGTAATCTTTGAACTGCGTCGGCGAGCCGCTGACTTGCGACATGGCGTCCAACAGCACTTCGGCCATCATGCGGCGCGGATAGTAGCGCGAATAGAACCGCGTATCGGCCTGGTTCTCCGGCAGCGGCCGGCTCGAACGCTGATAGGTCTTCGATTGCAAAATCGCCCGCATCAGGGCCTTCAGGTCGAAATGGTGGTCGGTCAGATACTTGGCTGCGGCGGCGAGCAACTCTTCGTTGCTGGCCGGATTGGTGAGCCGCATGTCGTCGACCATTTCGACCAGCCCGGCGTTCATGAAGTTGGCCCACACGCGGTTGGCGATCGAGCGGGCGAAATACGGATTGTCGGGCGAGGTCAGCCACTTGGCCAGGTGGATGCGGCGGTCTGCGGTCGCTTCGAGCGGCAGCGGCTCGCCGTCGAGCGGCGTCGGCGGCTGCGGCTTGCCGGTGAGCGGCTGAACCAAATCGCCATCGCTGGCGGCGAAGACGATCGTGTTGCCGTCGCCCGGCGCGCTCTTCAGCCGCACACGGGCGAACAAGTTGGCAAAAGCGTAATACTGGTTGTTGGTCCACTTTTCCAGCGGATGGTTGTGGCAGCGAGCGCAGTTGATCGACATGCCCAGGAAGGCGAGCGTGGCCGTTTCGGACATTTCCAGCGGATCGGGATGCAGCACGAAGTAATTGGCCGCCGCGTTTTCCAGCGTGCTCCCCTGGGCCGTGACCACCTGCCGCGCGAATTCGTCCCAGGGCGTATTGGCCTCGACCTGGTTGCGAATCCACGAGTAATAGGCCCACATCGCCGAGGGACGCAGCTTTTCGCTGTTCACCAGCAGCAGGTCGCTCCAGCGGTAGGCCCAATAGTCGACGAACTCGGGCCGGTTCAACAGCGACTCAATCAGCCGATCGCGCTTGTCGGCCGACGCATCGGCCAAAAAGGCCCGCGTCTCTTCGACCGTCGGCAGCGTGCCGATCGTGTCGATGAACGCCCGCCGCATGAACTCGGCGTCGCTCGATGGCGGCGAAGGAGGAATGTTCAAACTGGCCAGCTTGGCAAGCGCCAGCTCGTCGATGAAGTTGCGCCGCTCGGCGTTGGCGAAGACCTCCGGCGGCACGGGCTTGGGATATGGCGAACTGACGGTGGCGATCACCACGCGGCTCAGGTACCAGGCGGTGATCGCCCCCTCGCCATAACCCATCACTCGCACCAGCCCTTCGTCGCCGACCTGGGCCGCCGATTCGTTGGTGGACGTATACTTCGCCCAGCGCGTGACGTCCTCGACGCGCCCGTCGCTGAAATGGGCCAGCACCAGCAATTGCTGCGTCATCTCGGGCTTGAGCATGGCGGCGGGGGGCAGGATTTCGAGACGCACGATCCGCGGATCGTCGGCCTGCGGGCCGGGCGTGCCGGCGGCGATCCAATCGGCCAGCACGCGATACTCCAGCGAATTCACGCGGAACCGCAGCCCGCCTTTGTGCGGCACGCCGCCGCTGGGCTTGGTCAAAATCAGGCTGCGGCCCGGATCGCTGGGCACGATCCGCCGCCCGCGGGCCTGCCGGGTGATCGTTTGAAAATCGCCCTCGGGATCATAGCCGCGGAGCGAAATCTTGAATCCGTTTTTGCCGGCCTGCGCCCCGTGACAGGCGCCCGAACTGCAACCGGCCTTGGCCAGCACGCTTTCGACGTGATTGCGAAAACTCCAGCGAAACGGCTGCTCCATGCGGTTGACTGTCACTTTGGCGGTCGCCGTGCGGTCGCCGTGCTTGGCCGTCACGGTCGCTTCGCCATTGCCGACCGGCCGCGCCTCGCCGGCCTCGATCTTGACCACTTTCGGATCGCTCGATTCCAGCGCCACGCCTTCGGTCAACTGGCCAACGAAATGTCCCTCTCGCGATTGTTCGACGA
>DATNEC010000581.1:0-10373 GCA_035606815.1 Pirellulales bacterium | reverse complement strand
CAGAACTAGGACTGACGATTTCCAGCACCCAGTCGGGCGCCCCTTTCAACTCGACAAACTGACCCATACGGCTTTTTGCCGCGACGCGGCGCACCCGGCGCGATTCGAAAGCGTCCCAGCTTACGAACGTTCCGTCAGGTTCGGTCGAAAGGTCGGCGGCCGAGTTGCTGAGCAAAGTGCGATCGGGATAAAAAACGCCCAAGTCCAATTCTTCGACGAGTTGGTGAATTCGGCAGCCGATCTCGGCCTTGATCTGCGCATGCGTGCTGAGATCTTCCGGGCTCATGTCGATCAGAATCTCCCCCTCGATGAACGACACCCGGCCGCGCCGGGGGAAATCGCCGCTCTTGGCCCAGGCGCGAAAGCCGTTGAAAGTGGCGGCGCCGGCTGGAATACAAACCGCTGGCCATTCGGGCGCCAGCCCAGCGACGGATGTCTTGGATGCAGTGATGGTAGCCATGACAGCATTCTAATCGGTTTTGAAAAGCAAAACCGGTAATATCGCCATCTACGCCTATAGGGAACGCCCTCCGTGGCGTTCCGAGATTCGTGAACAGATCTTGCTTCAAACGCGCTTCACGGAACGCCACGGAGGGCGTTCCCTACAGAGGCCATCGCTGAACCTGAACGTAAAAATCCATCAGGCGACTCGGCCGAAGAAGTACATTTCCCGGCATTGCAAACGAGACCATCACCCTATTCTACCGCGTCGGCCAGTGCGAACAAATCGCGCTGCAACTGGTCGAGCCGGACCGCCAGTTCGGCCTTCGTAAGATCCAAGTCGGCCAACTGCTCGGGCGGTTCGTAGGCGAACATGTAGAACTTCACTTTCGGCTCGGTCCCCGAAGGACGCACGGCCACATAGTTGCCGTCGGCCGCCAGATCGAGAATCAGCATGTCGCCCTTCGGCCCTTCCAGCGACCGCGAGCCGTGCGAACTGATCGCCACGCCGTTTTGGTAGTCGCGGGCCTCGCGCACCTTGATGCCCGCCAGCAGCTTCGGCGGCTGCGAGCGGATGGCGGCCATCAGCTTGCTCATTCGCGCCATGCCCTCGCTGCCGGGCATCGTCTTCGACACCGTCCGCTCGGCATGGCATCCGTGCTGCCAAAACAGGGCGTCGAGCTTTTGGTGCAACGTCTGTCCGCCGGCCTTGGCGCGGGCGGCCAATTCGGCCAACAGCATCGCGGCCACCGCCGCGTCCTTGTCGCGGGCGTAGGTGCCCACCAAAAAGCCGTGCGATTCCTCGGCGCCGAACAAAAAATGCTCGGGGCCGACTTCGTCCATCACGCCGCCGATCCATTTGAAGCCGACCTGCAAATCGCCATAGGTCTGCACGCCGTAAGAATCGGCGATGCGGCGGATCATCTCGGTCGTGACCAGCGTCTTGACGACGTAATCGCGCGGCGTCAAGTTGCCCGCGTACTTGCGACCTTCGAGCAAGTATTCCGCCAGCAGCGCCCCGATCTGGTTGCCGGTGAACGTCTTCCACTCGCCGCCGGCCGTCAGCGGGGCGGCGCAGCCCAGCCGGTCGGCGTCGGGGTCGGTCGAAAGGATCACGTCGGCGCCCACCTGCTTGGCCCGCACGATGATGGAATCGAACGTGGCCGGGTTCTCGGGGTTCGAAACGTGATCGGGCACGTTGGGAAAATCGCCGTTCGGCTCGGCGTGCGGCCCGAACACTTCGACCTCGGCAAACCCGGCGGCTTTCAACACCGGGCAGACGCTCGATGCGCCAACGCCGTGCATCGGCGAGTAAATGATCTTCAAATTCCGCGGCCCGGCAAAACTTTGCATTTCGACATTTTTCAAATACTCGGCGTCGACCTCGGCCTGGCAATACTCGACTTGCCCATTCTTCAGCGCCTCGGCGAACGGCGTGCGCCGAATCTCCTCGACCGCCATCACGCGATCGATCACGCCTTGATCGTGCGGCGGCAGCAACTGCCCGCCAGTCGACCAATAGGCTTTCACGGCATTGTCGCTGGGCGGGTTGTGGCTGGCCGTGACCATGATGCCGCACGAGCACTTTTTATGTCGCACGGCGAACGACAGCTCCGGCGTGCTGCGATAGCCGTCGAGGAAATAGACCTTGAAGCCGTTGGCGACCATGATTTCGCCGCACAGTTCGGCGAAGTGCCGCGAGCGATGCCGCGTGTCGTAGGCGATGGCGCAGGCCAGCGGGGCGTCGGAATGCCGCTTGACGTACTCGGCCAGTCCTTGGGCGCTCTCGCCGATCGTGCGGTCGTTGATCGCGTTCGAGCCGATCGGATACATCTTGCCGCGGCGGCCGCCGGTTCCGAAGGGGATGATCGTCCAAAAGGCGTCGTCGAGTTCTTTCCACTTGCCCTGATCGATATGCTCGGCGACTTGGGCGGCGTAATCGGCGTAGCGGAGTTCTGTGAGCCAGGCGCGAATATTCTTGGCCGCCGCCGCCGTCAGTTTTTTTTGCGACACGGCCCCATCAAGCCGGGCCAGTAAATCGGTCGAAGTCGCCGCATCGAGAGAGCTGGACATGAGAACACCCACCGTGGTTTTTCAAACAGCATCTAGCGGCGCACTTTATCAATCGGACGGCGCCGGCCCGGGTCCGGTCAGAGCGAGGGAACAAAGTCTCGCGCGCCGTGTATTGTGCCGTTTGAGGCGGCATCGGGGAAGAGGGGGCGGCGCCGCTAAAGACAACGCCTTCGAATACCGATTATCGGAGCCCCGTGCGTCGGTAGACTTCGAAGTCAGTTCACTTGGCCGCTTGCCGTTCCTTCCAGACTCGCGCCGCCTCGCGAACCGAATCAGCCATCGCCTCGTCGCCAACGGTCTCGCACCTCGGGGCCAGTGCTTCCTCGGGCGGCTCGCGCCATTCGGCGTCGCCGTCGATCGCAAGTCCAGGGTTCGCTTTTCGCAACGCGGTCAGCCCCCGCAGCCAGTCGGCAATGTCGTTCGGCCGCTTCGACGCCTCGCCGTCTGGTGCATCGGCTGACTCCAGCCACCGCTGGTCGAAAAAGGCAATGTGCAGCTTTTTGAGACGCTTGAGTGCGAGCAATGCTTCAAATCCGCCCCTCTGTCCCGCGTCGTTGTCCATTGCCAACTCTTCGAGCGATTCAAGCTGCGCCAATTCCGCCAATCCGGCGTCGGTGACGTTCGTCCCGATGAGATTGAGCGATCTTAGCCGCGGCAGTGCGGCGACGTGGCGAAGATCGCGGTCGCCAATGGCTGAACCGAGCAAGTCGAGAGCTTCGAGCCGCGGAAGCGGTGGGAGATGAGAAAGCAACGGCGGATCGCCTTCCGATTGGCCGGGCGTCAGGATGTCGTGCAAGGCAAGCGATTTCAAATTTTCCAGCCCGCGCAGCAAGGCAAGTTCCTGGCCATCGATCTCCCAGCGTTCCAAGCGGAGTTGTTCGAGTCTCGGCTGGTCTCCGATGGCCGCCAGGAATTTACGTCGCGCTTCCGCGTCGACCAAAGACAGCGCGTGTGGGCCGACGCTCAGAGTTCTCAGACGCCGCATGCCTCTCAGGGCGCGGCCGAACGCCGTGCTTGAGTCGGCAGTGAAGTCGAAGACGACGATCTCCAAAGCTTCAAGGCGCTGCATCTCGCGGACGGCAGCAGTTATTTCCGGGGTCAACCGGCTTGCCTCCAACGAGAAGTATCGCAAGTCGGACAAGTGTTTTAGATCATCAACCAAGCGCTGTCCTACGCGCTCTTCCTCTTCGTCGGCAGCCCGCACGTCCAGTGAAACGCCGACGATGCGGCGGCGATAGCGGTCGTCGACGATATGTTCGAGCCATTTGGGCCCGCGCCGTTCGACCCAAATCCGACCGCTTTCCGACTCGATGGCGTCTATCAACGGATCCTGCAGATTGGCGCGGTTGCGGACGGCGGCCAGCCAGGCGAAGAGCGCAGCCGCCAGCCCCGTCGCGACCAGCAGAGTGCGCAAGCTGAACCTCACGCGCGGTCGATAGCGACGCAACAGCCACTCGCACATTCCCGTCGGCACGGCCAACATCAGCGCCCAGAGCGCCGCATTCCCCAACTGACGGCCAGTGCTATGACATTCGCCGATCACCCTCGCTCCCATGTAAACCATCAGCACGTATTGACGCCAGAGAAGCGGCCAGCCATACGACATGTTCATCTCAAAGCCGTAGGCCTCCCGTTGTTTGCCAGACTTGGGAACGTCGAATTCGAACTCGGCGGCCGTCCCCGGGATCTTATCGAGGCTTCGCGGGGTGAGTTCTCCGCTCAAGTTCGCCAGCCAGAGCAATGCCCCGATTGCAGCCAGCACGGCCAGCGTCAGCACGCGCGGGCGACAGCGCGAGAATACGGCGAAGAGGCGGCGGATGATCGTGTTTTTCCTCATGCTCGAAATCGAGCTGCGCCGCGTTGCCGCGCGCGGCGGATTCTCTAACACATCGCGGCGACGGCCAAGGGCGAGTTTGATTCCTGACTTTAGCCCAACGAAATCCGCGAAGCCAACGCTTTTCGAAGTCGTCTTCCGCCGCGAAGAATCAAACGGTGCGACGATCGAATCTCCGCCACGGAGTGTCGGAGCTACCAGCGTGGCGGCATTTCGCCCGGGGCAAGGAAGCGCAAGCACTGCGCATCCCTGTTCTGCCCTGCTTCAGCGGGGGCGGATCAACCCTTGAGGATCGCCAGCGGTTCGAACCGCTGAGAAAGCACTTTTTCGCTCGGGCAGCCGAGCCAGCCGTCGAGAATGCTGGCATACAGCCGGCGGAAGTCGGTGTGGAATTTCAAGTCGCCTTCGCCGTCGAGATCGCTGAGGCTGGGATGCGCTCCGATCAATCCGCCGGCCACCCGGCCGCCGGCCAAAAACACTGGGGCGGCCGTGCCGTGATCGGTCCCCTGGCTGGCGTTCTCGCGCACCCGGCGGCCGAACTCCGAGAAGCAAACCACCAGCACGCGGTCCAGGTGGCCGCGCTGCGCCAGGTCTTCGACGAATGCCGTCACCGAGGCCGAAAGCTGATTCAACAGCGCCGCCTGGGCCGGTCCCTGGTTGGCGTGCGTGTCGAAGCCGTCGAGCGAGACGTAATACAACCGCGTGCTCAGCTTGGCGTCGATCAGTTGTGCAATCTGCTTTAGCCTTTGCGCCAAGGCGAAATCGGGGTAATTCGCGGCGCTGCGTTCTTCCTTCAGGGCCTCTTGCACCTGGGCGCTGGAGGCATAGGCGTTGAGCGTGCTGCGGCGCAAACAGTCCAAGAGCGGCGGCGCATCGGGCCGCGCCGCTTCGGACAATTGGCCAAGCGCGGACAGCGGCAACGCCCCGCCGGCGGTTTGCAGGCGAAAACCGGCCATCGATTCGATCGACGGCACGGGCGTTCGCTGGCTGACCAGCGCCAGCGGCAGTTGGTTCGGCCCCAGATGCAGGGCCGGCACGTCCTGCCCGGCTTCGCGGGCCTCGCAATCGATGCACCGCCCCAGCCAACCGTCGGTCTTGTCCTCGCGCTCGGGCTTCGCCGTGTGCCAGATGTCCATCGAGCGGAAGTGCGAACGATCGGGGTTCGGATAGCCGACGCCTTGCACGATCGACAGCCGCTGGCTCTCGAACAGCTTCTTGAAGCCCGTCATTTGCGGGTGCAGGCCGAGTTGGTCGTTGAGCTTCAAAACCTGCTCGTTCGGAATCCGGAGCACGATGCGGTTGCGACCGTAGCCGTCGTCGGCGAACGGGACCACGGTGCTCAAGCCGTCGTTGCCGCCGCTGAGTTGCACGACGACCAGGATCTTCTCGCCCGCGCCGCTCGGTTGTCCGCCCGCCTGGCCAGACGCCGCCCACGCGCTGCGGGCCAGAAAGGCCGGCACGGTCAGCCCGGCCGAGAGCAAGGTCGAGGAGCCTAGCGCGGTCTGCAAAAATCGGCGTCGTGAGGCGAGCATGGCAAGGGGCTTTCGTTAAACTCGGTAGCGGTAAGTTGCTTCAACAAATCCGGCCGCAAGGGAAAACGACGGTTTTTTGGAAGGGGATAGGAAGATACGGAGGAGATTAGGGGATTGTGCGTGCTTTTTTCGCAAGTCGTAGCTGCCCCAAAAGTTCGCGGTTGGATTTTTTTAAGGAATGGCTCCGATGTCCAATGGACTTTGAAGGTAGCGGCCTCATGCGGCCGGCTGCGCGTGGCGTTTTTCAAATGCCTTTTGGACATCGGAGTTGATGCCTTAGAAAATCCGCTGTGGCTTTCGGGAGGTACGCAAAAACCGAATGAACCTGATTTCAGAACTCAAAAAAACTTATCTCCTTATCTCCTCCGCATCCCCTCATCTCCCTCAAAAAAACGTCGCACGACTGACGACGGCTGACTTCCGCGTTGAACTTAAGACAGATTTCCCGGCTCTTCTTTAAGCCAACTGAAATTCCGGCAGCGTGGCCACGGCTTGTACGATGCGGGCCAGCCGGGCGGGCTGATTCGCCATAGCGCTGTCGCCGGCGACGGCGGCCAATTGAACGTATACGGCGTCGGGCAGCGGCGCCGCCAACAACAAATCGGCAATGCGGCGGCTGATGGCGGCCGGCTCTTTCAACCCGTCGAGCGCCGGCAACCGATCGAGCGCCAAGTGCGTTTTGTAGCGCCCATCGCTGTCGCTCGCCAGCTTCCAAACGAGGTTCGCGCGGCCGACCAGGGTCGACGAGTTGATCCACGCCGCGCCGCCGTCCCAGCCCTTGACGTTGGGCGGAAAGAACACGGCCTGCCCGAGATCGCGCAGATCGTCGGCCAAAGCATACGTGTTCGCCGAGCCTTGCAACATCCGCAGCAAGCCGATGGCAAACTCGACCGGCGACTTGACGCGCTGCCGCACGGCATGCGGCGAGTAGAAGAAATTCGATCGCAACATGGTCCGCAGCAGCCACGTCATGTCGTAGTCGCTGGCGCGGAAGCCGGCGGCCAAAGGCTCCAGCAGCGCGTCGGGCGCCTCGGCCGTCTCGTTGACCAGAAAACGGAACAATTTGCGGACGAGGAACCGGGCCGTGGCCGGCTGTTCGAGCAGGATCTGCAACACGTCGTCGCCAACGAACCGCCCGCTGCGGCCAAGCACGGTCTTTTCGCCGCCGTCGTGCTGATGGCGATTGAAGCGAAAGGCGTCTTGCCGCAACTCCCAGCCGGTAAAGGCCCGGGCGGCTTCCTTGATATCGTGCTCCGTGTAATTGCCGATGCCAAGGCAGAACAGCTCCATCACCTCGCGGGCGAAGTTTTCATTAGGGCGGGCCTTGTGGTTCGTCGTCGCATCGAGCCAGACGAGCATCGCCGGGTCTTTGGAAAGCTCGTCGAGCATCGGCCCAAACCGGCCCAGGGCGTGCTTTCGCAATAGGGCGTGCTGGGCGAACATCATTCGCCCGTCGGTCACTTTGGCCGCCGAGGTGGCGAAGTGCCCGTGCCAGAACAGCGTCAGCTTTTCCAACAGCGGCTGCGGAGTTTGCAGCATTACATACAGCCACCACGCCGGGAGATTGTTGGCGTTGCCCGAGGCCAATAGCGCCGTGACCGAACGATCGGCGTCGCCATAGAAGCTGTCGCTGGCCGGAGCATGAGCGATCAACCGTTCGACGGCGCCAGGGCAGCCGTCGGCCACGGCCTCGTCGATTTCGGCCCAAGCGCCGCCGAAACCGCCCCGGCGGTAGAGGTGGGCGGCCAACTCCCGCGTCCAGAGCTTCGCATCCGACGGAAAAGGACTCCACGCCCAGGCCGGATCGATTTCGGCAAGGGGCGTCAGCGGCGAGAGGGGGTCGGCAGCCATGCCAACAATACCCGGCCATACGGCCGCTGGGTTTCAAACAATTTTCCTTTCGGCGACCCGGCGAAATGCATGAAACCCGATCGCCCGCCGGCGGGTATCCTCAGCGAACAAGCCGCCGCGTCTACGCCACCCCTCTTGCATGAGCCTCGCCATGAAAACATCGTTGCCGTTGCGTATTCCTTCGCGGTTGGTTCTGGTCGCGGTCTTGCTGGCGATCGGCGTCAACGCAAGCACCCTCCGGGCCGCCGATCCGGTGCGGATGATGCCGCCGTCGGTTGTGGCCTACGCCGAACTCTCGCAGCCCGACGCCTTGCTCGACGTGCTGCTGGCGCCTTCGACCAGCCAATTGCTCGCGGGAATCGAACCGTATCAGAAGTATCTGAAATCGAAAGAATACGGCCATGTTCAATTCGTCGTAGGGCTGCTGGAAACCCGGCTGGGGGTGAATTGGCAAGCGGCCTTGCGGGACATCGTGGGCGGAGGCGTGCATTTCGCCGTCGATCCGGCGGACCAGTCGGCCCTGCTCGTGATACGCAGTCGAAAGCCGGAGCTTTTGACCAAGCTCAACGAGGCGATGGTCGAACTGATCGAAGCCGACGCCAAGAACAACTCGCGCCCCTCGCCGATCAAGTCGAAGGAATACAACGGCGTCGTGGGCTGGCAGTTCGGGCCGGAATCGGTGCATGCGATCATCGACGACATGCTGGTGGTCAGCAACAAGCCCGACGCGCTCAAGGGAGCGATCGACCGGAGCCGCGACGCGGCGGCCAAGAGCCTGGCCGATGCTCCTGAGTTTCAGCAAGCCTCCGGCAAGAAGCCACCCGGCGGCATTGGCTGGGCCTGGACATCGCTCGACGCGGTGCGGAAGGCGCCGAATGTCGAGAAGGCGCTCAACGGCCGCTCGAACAATCCCTTGATCGAGCTGTTGTTTGGAGGCGTGCTCGACGCATTGCGCCGGGCGCCGTTCGCCACGGCCGGCCTGACTTTGGACGGCAATCGCCTGCGGCTCGTGGCCGAGTTGCCTCGCGACGCTTCGCAGACATCGGCCGCGAGAAGCTGGTATTTCGCTCCCGATGCCAAGCAAGGCGCCCCCGCCGCGCTGCGGCCGGCCGGCACGATCGCCACGCTCAGCTTCTTTCGCGATCTGGCCGGCTTGTGGCTGGCGCGCGAAGAACTGTTCGACGAAAAGGTCGTGGCCGGGTTCGCCCAGGCCGACACCCAATTGGGGCTGTTCTTCTCGGGGCGCGACTTTGGGCCTGAAGTTTTGGGCGAATTGGAGCCGGGCTGGCAATTCGTCGTCGCCCGTCAGGACTACGCCGCCGAGGCGCCCGTTCCGGGCGTGAAGCTGCCGGCCATGGCCCTGGTGCTGCAAATGAAGCATCCCGACGAATTCGCCACGCAAATGCTGGTGGCCTATCAAAAGGTCGTCGGCTTGACGAATATCGTGGGCGGCCAGCAAGGACAACCCCAACTATTGCTGTCGACCGAAGACTACCGCGGCTCGACGATCTCCAAGGCCGTCTATGTGGTCGAGAAGCAGACCTCGAAAGACAAGGCGAAGCTGAATTACAACTTCAGCCCGGCATGCGCCCGCGCCGGCGATCGCTTCATCTACGGTTCGACCGTCGGCATCGTCCGCCAACTGATCGACTCGCTGGCCGCCGGCGGGACGACGACCGCAACGGCGGACAATGTTTCGCTCAGCTTCACGGGCGGGCCGTTGGCGGCGATTCTCGAAGACAACCGCGAATTGCTGGTGAGCCAGAACATGCTTTCCGAAGGCCGCACGCGGGCTGAGGCCGAAGCCGCGATCGACGCGCTCTTCAAGCTGGTCAAGCTGACCGAACAGGCCGGGCTTCGTCTGACCGCCGAGCCTGGCTCGTTGGCGCTCGAAGCGGCGATCGAAATCAAGCCCAGTCCGTGAGGCGATGCGGCTTTTTTGTAAAGGAGATAGGGGGATAGGGAGATCGGAAATGGACTTTTGTTGTTCTGAAGATCCATTCTCTTCATTCCCTGCCGTCATTTACCGCTTGCCGGCCAGAGCCTGCCCTGTTCCCGCAAGCGGCTTAAGAACAAACCGAGAAATGCGATATCTGCAATCATAGGCGCCTATGAAAATGGCGTTTTTCCTCGGAGTCTGCCAGTAATCTTCCACGCTCAGCGATGCCGCATCGCCTTGCCAATTGATGACCTGTCTGCCGTCCACTAACACGAGAATCCCCGTCGAGCGAACGGTGCATACGATTTGGGATGGCTGTCCTTTCTTGAACACTGCGCCCTTCGAGACGGCTGCCGCGGCGCCATTGACATTTTGCAATTGGCACAAGGGCATTGTGGCGCCGAAGCCGTTCAAGGTAGCCAAAACGCGTTTATCCCCCAGGCGCAAGCCAAGCACGAGCCCATCCGGCGCATCCAAGGGCTCGGCGATGACAGTCAGCCGGTACTCGGTGGGCGGCTGATAAGACACTTCTATGCGAGCCCCGTTCTCTTTTGGCGATTCGAGGTTGCCATTCACGTCAGGGCCAACGCGAACTGTACGCTGAATGGGCAATACGCAGTTTAACCATGCTGTCTTGGCGCGAGTCGCCAAATCCCTTATGCGAAGTTGCGGCGTGCGGACTCGCATAACATGCGTCTTTCAT
>DATNEC010000580.1:0-4087 GCA_035606815.1 Pirellulales bacterium | reverse complement strand
ATGAAAGACGCATGTTATGCGAGTCCGCACGCCGCAACTTCGCATAAGGGATTTGGCGACTCGCGCCAAGACAGCATGGTTAAACTGCGTATTGCCCATTCAGCGTACAGTTCGCGTTGGCCCTGCCGTGTAGGCCGACCTCGCCGAAGATGATGTAGTCGCCTTCGCGGTATTCTGCCAAGTCGGGTAACGCGCCCGCAGCTTGTAGCATTAGGATTGCCAGCGGCAAATCGAGCCAAGTGCCATCCTTGGGAAGGTCGGCCGGAGCGAGATTGACCATCACGCGAACAGCGCTTTCGGCGATATTCAGCTTGGCCAATGCTCCCGCGATGCGGTCGAGTGATTCCTTGACACACTCGCGCGCCATGCCTGAAATCTTGGTGGCCGACGCGAGCGGATGCGGCTTGTCCAGGATCTCCATTGCGCGGGCTTGCATTTCAATGACATAACCGTCAAGCCCGAAAAGAATTGCCCCGTTAAGCGTGTGATCACGCGTCAGAAGCTCATTGAGCTGGCGCCTCTCGGCGGGAGTTCGCTTAGCTGCCATGTGTGTGCCCTCACCATCGTGATGATAGGCGCACCGTACCACGCGCGGCAACCGTCCACAAGTGGGGGCCTTGGCAATGCTTGATGGCCGTTGTGCCCGCTACTTCACCACGAAATTCACCATCCGCCCTGGCACCACGATCGCCTTGACGATCGTCTTGCCCTCAAGCTGCGGGGCAATCTTCGCGTCGCTCTTGGCGGCGGATTCCAAGGCGGACTGGTCGCAGTCGGCGGGGACGAGGATCCGGCCGCGGACTTTGCCGTTGATCTGGATGGGCACCTCGATCACGTCCTCTTTGATGAGCGATTCGTCGTAAGTCGGCCAAGGCTCGTAGGCCAACGTCTTGCCGTGGCCGAGCAATTGCCAGAGTTCTTCGCAAAGGTGCGGGGCGAACGGGGAGAGAATCAAGACGAACTTTTCCAGCGCTTCGCGCGGGCGGGGATCGGCCTTGAAGAAGAAGTTGGTGAATTCCATCATCTTGGCGATGGCCGTGTTGAAGCTCAGCTTTTCGATGTCCTGCGTCACGCTCTGGATTGTCTTGTGCAGCATCCGGTTCTGTTCGGCGGAAAGCTCGATCGATTGCACCGAAGCGTTGAGCGCGATCGCTTCGCTCCGCTCGTCGACCGTCATTCGCCAGACGCGGTCCAAAAAGCCGCGGACGCCGTTCACCCCCTCGGTGCTCCAGGGTTTTGTGGCCTCCAAGGGGCCCATGAACATCTCGAACAGCCGCAGCGAGTCGGCGCCGTATTCCTTGACCACTAGGTCGGGATTGACCACGTTGCCCCGGCTTTTCGACATCTTGTTCGCGCGGCTGTCGAGTCGGATCGACGGATCGGTTTTGAGCACGAAGAACTCGCCCTGCTTCTCGGCCTGCAAGGGATCGACCTTGACGAGCTTCACCGGCTCGCCCGTCGCCTTGACGGCCGGCTTGTTCTGGGCGTCGAGCGAGACCGTTTGCACGCTGGCCCAGCGGCCGTCGGCATGCTGGTAGCCGGTGATTTCGATCTCGCCCAGAATCATCCCCTGGTTCACCAGCCGCTGGAACGGCTCGGGAGTGCTGACCAGCCCGCGATCGAAGAGCACTTTGTGCCAGAAGCGGGCGTAGAGCAGGTGCAGCACGGCGTGCTCGGCGCCGCCGATATAGACGTCGACCGGCATCCAGGCCCGTTCGACGTCCGGGTCGATGAACGCCTGATCGTTCTTGGGGTCCAAGAACCGCAGATAGTACCAGCACGAGCCGGCCCACTGCGGCATGGTGTTCGTCTCGCGCTTGTACTTTTTGCCGTCGATCACCGGGTAGAGCCATTCGGCCGGCGCCTCTTCCAGCGGCGGATCGGGGCGGCCGTGCGGCTTGAAGTGGGGCATGTCGGGCAGATTGACCGGCAGCTCGTCGGGCCGGACCGCGCGGACCAGCCCGGTGGGGGCGCCGGCGGCGTCGAGCTCGTGCAGGATGGGGAACGGCTCGCCCCAGAAATGCTGCCGGCTGAAGAGCCAATCGCGGAGCTTGTAGTTGATCGCCTGCCGGCCCAGGCCCGACATCGACAGATCGGCCGTGATCTTTTCTTTGAAGTCGGCCGTGGCCAGCCCGTCGTAGCGGCCCGAGTGGATCGCCGCGCCGTGGGCGGTGAAGGCGACGCGGCCGGCCAGCACGTCGTCTCGCGAGACTTCGGCGGAGGTCTTGCCCGGATCGACGACCGCCTTGATCGGCAGGCCGTAGGCCTGGGCGAATTCGAAATCGCGGTCGTCGTGGGCCGGCACGGCCATGATCGCGCCGGAGCCGTAGCCCATCAACACGTAGTCGGCCACCCAAATCGGCGTCGGCTCGCCGTTGACAGGGTTCAAGGCATACGAGCCGGTGAAGGCGCCGGTCTTTTCCTTGGACAACTCGGTGCGGTCGAGATCGCTTTTGCGGGCCGCCTTCTCGCAATAGGCCGAGACTTCGGCCGCACGGTCGGCCGTCGTCAGCCGCTCGACGAACGGATGCTCCGGCGCGAGCACCATGTAGGTGGCGCCGAACAGCGTATCGGGGCGCGTGGTGTAGATCCGCAGCACGTCGTCGCCCGGCTTGCGCGGGAAACCGCCCTGCTCGCGGGCTTTCATCCAAGCCTGCATCGCCTTTTGCGACGGCCGGGCGCCGTCCAACTCATCGGCGGCGCCGAGGAAGAAATCGACCTCGGCGCCCGTGCTGCGGCCGATCCAATTGCGCTGCAGGGCCTTGATGCTCTCCGACCAATCGACCTCGGCCAGGTCGCGTTCGAGCCGCTCGCCATAGGCCGTGATCCGCAGCATCCACTGCCGCAGCGGAATTCGCACGACCGGATGGGAGCCTCGCTCGCTCAGCCCGTCTTTCACTTCTTCGTTGGCCAGCACCGTGCCGAGCGCCGGGCACCAGTTGACCGGCGCTTCGAGTTGATAGGCCAGCCGGTGCTCGTCGCGGTAGCGGCGCACGGCCGCTTCGCCCTCGGCTTTCACGTCCGGCGGAATCGGCAGTTCGTCGATCGGCCGTCCGCGCTCTTGCGAGCCGTCGAACCAGGTGTCGTAGAGCACTAAAAAGATCCACTGCGTCCAGCGGAGATAGGCCACGTCGGTCGTGCTCAGCTCGCGGTCCCAGTCGTAGCTGAAGCCGAGCATTTTTTCCTGCCGGCGGAAGTTGGCGATGTTCTTTTCGGTGGTGGTCCGCGGGGGCGTGCCGGTCTTGATGGCGTGCTGTTCGGCCGGCAGGCCGAAGGCGTCCCAGCCCATCGGGTGCATCACGCACTTGCCGCGCATCCGCTGATAGCGGCAGAGGATGTCGGTGGCCGTCAGGCCCTCGGGGTGGCCGACGTGCAGCCCGTCGCCGCTGGGGTAGGGGAACATGTCGAGCACGTAGAGCTTTTCGCCCTCGGGCAGCCGCGGCGTCTTGAACGTCCGGTTTTGCTCCCAATACTGCTGCCACTTGGGCTCGATCGCGGCCGGATTATAGCGGGGCATAACGAAACTGCCGTAAAACGAGTGATTGGGCGAAAACGGGCCGTCAACCCGCCAGCTTGGCGATCAACTCCAGGCAAATCTCGCGGACGCGGGCCGGGTTGACGTTGGGGTTTTTCTTTTTGGCCTGGCCGACGAAGGCCCCGGCGGCTTGCAGCTTGCCGGCATGCACGTCGGCCACCAGCTTGGGATTGGCGGCGACCAACTCGCGGCACAGATCGTAGAGCGCCGTTTCGTCGACCTTTTCGATGCCCATCTGAGACATTGCCTGGGACGTGGAGACACCGGTAGCGACCATGTTAACGAGCACTCCGCGACCGCGAGCCGTGTCGACGTCGCCGGCTTGCACCTTTTTGAGTAGCTCAGCCATTTCTTCCGGCTTCACCTTCATTCTGAACTCGTCAATCGTCAGGTTGCGGTCTTTCAACTCGCGCAGCACGTCTTGCTGCAGCCAGTTGCTGGCCAGCTTGCCGTCGCCCGTCAGTTCGGCCAGTTCGACGTAGTAATCGACCAGCGGCCGGCCTTTGTTCACTAGCACGTCGCTATCGTAGGGAGTGAGGTTGTAAGTCAGTT